>JBKGUS010000188.1:0-4810 GCA_046462295.1 Thermoleophilaceae bacterium
AGGTCGAGCGCGCGCTCGAGCTGCTCGTTGCGCGCGTGCTCGCCCGGCGCGAGCGTCGCGGCCGAGCGCTGCGGGGGCTTGCCGTGTCGGCCCGCTTCGTCGCCGGCGGCACCTGGCGCACCTCGATCACGCTGCGCCAGGCGAGTGCCGACCCCGAGCGGATCGGCCTGGCCCTCGGGCCGAAGCTGGCCGAGTTGCCGGCCCCGGCCGAGTCGCTCGGGCTCGAGGTCGAGGCGTTCGGCCCGCCTGCGCAGGACCAGGGCCGGCTGCTCGACGAGGCCGCCGCGGTGCGGCGCGCCCGGCTCGGCGAGGCGGTCCGCCAGGCCCGGCAGGCGGCGGGAGCGGAGGCCGCCTTGAAGGTGCTCGACGTGGACCCCGGCTCGCGGGTGCCGGAGCGGCGGGCGGTGCTGGCGCCGTTTCCCGAGGCGCCGCAGCCGTGATGGCGCTCGCGCGGTCGTGGTCGGCGCTCCGCTACGTAGAACGGCAGCAGCCAGGGGCCTGGCCTCGAGTGTGGGCTGTCAAATGCACCGCATGGGTGACTTAGACAGCCCACACTCCCGTTCTCGCCGGCTCGGCGAGCCCAAGCCCGCTTCGGTTGAGGAAAACGACCGCGGTACCCCTGCGGCCGTCGAGTCCGTCGCCGTGGACACCCTGCGTGAGGAGTGGGTCGTCGAGGACCGCTGGTGGACCGGCCGCCCGCTGCGGCGGCGCTATTTCGAGCTCGTCCTCGTCGACGGGCGCAACGTGGTGGTGTTCCGCGATCTCGTCGGCGGGGGCTGGTTCCTGCAGCGCGCCTAGTGGATCGCCGCTGGAAAGCTCCACCATTCCGGCACTTCGAACCATTTGGGTCGATGTCGTAGAGAACCCCGGGTAGCGTCGCGCGCTGGCGTCGCCCTCACCCGATTGACGCCCAGGGAGGAACTCGCATGAAGTCGCGCCTGCTGCTCGTGGGGCTCGTTGCGCTTGTCTCGCTAGCCGCCGTTGCCGTAGTCGGCACCGCCGGCGCCGACTCCGGCGCCAACCGCCACAACCACTCCTACGAGGTCTGGCTCATCGACCAGGAAGACCGCTTCAACGCCGGTGTCGGCACGCTCCACGTGTTCGACGGCGAGGAGCTCTCCCAGGACGCCGCGTCCGCCGAGCCCGAGTCGATCGATCTCGGCCTCGCCGTCCGGCAGCGCTGCGAGGAGGAGACCGGGACGGCCCCGACCCGGCCGCACATGCTCGTCTTCAACGGCGGCGACGACGACGGGGCCGGCGGCAACACCCACGCGATGATCGCCTACGTCGGGACCGGCCACGTTGCCTTCCTCGACGCGGCAACCCGTGCGCCGATCGACTGTGTCGACGTCGGCGTGCAGGCGCACGCGGCCTGGCCCACGCCCGACCAGGAGCACCTGATCGTGGCCAACCAGAACGGGAAGCAGCTGAACCGCATCGCGACCGACTATGAGAACGACGTCTTCACGCTCGAGAACGCCGCGACGCTCGACCTGGCGGCCTGCACCACCCCGAGCGGAGCGCTGTGCCAGGACCCGAACCTGCGTCCGGACAACGCTCCGATCTGCCCGCGCACCACGAGCGACGGCAAGTTCACGTTCGTGACCCTGCGCGGCGGCGGCATGTTCGTCGTCGACCACAACACCACGCCGATGCGGATCGTCGCCGAGTACGACCGCGAGCACGTGGACGACAACGGCTGCGGCGAGATGGAGGCCCGCGGGAAGATGTACGTGAACAGCGGCGCGGGCCTGACCGTGCCCCCGGTCCCCGGCGACGAGGCCTTCGGCCATGACGTGTACGCGGTCGAGCTCGACCGGCTCAGGCGGACGCCGAACACCACTCCGAACCGGCCGCCTGTCGAGCACGTCTACACGCGCGACGACGAGGGCGTGGACGTGGACGCCCACGCCGTGGCCCTCACGAGACGCGGCCGCCTCCTGTGGTGGGGCGACCGGATCCAGAACGACGTGACCGTGGTGGACCCGCGCCGCGACCGCATCGTGGGCCGCTTCGGGCTCGTGAACGAGCACAGCGACGACCCGGCGCCGGACCTCTTCGACCTCTCGCCGCGCGGCGACTACATGTTCGCCTCGCTGCGGGGCCCGAACCCCTCCTCCGGACACGAGGCCTTCGGGTCCACGCCCGGCGTGGGAGTGATCGAGGTCCGGCGCGGAGGGCGCAGCGGGCGGCTCGACGGCGTGGCGCGCGTGGGCAGCGTCCGCGGCACGCCGGACCCGCACGCGATCCGGGTCCGCAACCTGAGCCGCCGATAACCGCAAATAGCGGGAAATTTGGGGGTTAAGGAGGCTGCGCCGGACGGCCGATACAAAGGGTGGTGGCAGTGCCACGACCACCGTTCTCTATGCAGTCCCTGCGCAGCCTCCGCCTCCAGGTAACCGTCGCCGTGGTGGTGGCGGCCGCAGCATGCGCGTATGTGGCCAGCAAGAACTCGAATGACGAGCTCCACGGCGCCTACCGCGACTCGGCGCGCCAGGTCCTGCAGGGGGTAACCGCCAGCTTCGAGCGCGACTACGACTACGACGCCGACCGGCGCCACACCGAGCTCCGGGCAGAGCTCCAGCGCTTGCTGGCGGACCACCCGGAGCTCCAGTCCGCGAGTCTCTACCGGCCCGGCGTCGAGACCCCGGTCGCGCAGCAGGGCGGACCGTACGACATCGGCACGGAGCTTCCGCTCGCCACGGAGGCCATCAGCTCGGGCGAGCAGGCATCGGCCGAGGCGAGCGGCGACGGAGTGCACGCGGAGGCGCTCGTCACTCCGCTCGAGGCCGACGGCGAGGTGGTGGGGGCGCTGGCGCTCGGCTACGACCTGAACCCCGCGCATGAGCTGCTCGACGAGCGCAGCGAGCGCATGGTCATCGTGCTGAGCCTGCTCTTGACCGGCTTCGCGCTGTTCGCCGCCGTGCTGCTCCAGCGAGGCATCTTCCGGCCGATCGACCGTCTACGGGTGGCAACGCGGGCCGTTGGCGGCGGGGACCTCGGCACACGCCTCGGCTGGCGCCGTGGCGACGAGCTCGGCGAGCTGTCGCGCGACTTCGATGCGATGGCGGCCCACCTCCAGGAGAACCACCGCTACCTCGAGGAGCTCGCCCACCGCGACCCGCTCACCGGGTTGGCGAACCACAGGCGCTTCCAGGAGGTGGTCGGCAAGGAGCTCGCCCTTTCGCGCCGCGAGGACAGACCGCTCGCGCTGGTGCTGCTCGACCTCGACGACTTCAAGCGCATCAACGAGGCCCACGGACACCCGTTCGGCGACGAGGTCCTCGGCGCCGTCGCCGACAGCCTGCGCTCGGCCATGCGCGGCCTCGGCATCGTCGGGCGCGTGGGGGGCGACGAGTTCGGGATCGTGCTGCCCGACGCCGACCGGTCGCGCGCCTTCGCGCTCGCCGAGGCGGCCCGCGTCGCGGTGGAGAACACCGCCCCGGTGCGCGGCGGCCTGCGCTGCTCGGCCGGCATCGCCGGCTACCCGGCGGACGCCAAGGGCGCCGCCGCCCTGCTCCAACTCGCCGACGGCGCCCTGCGCTGGGCGAAGGCGAGCGGTCGCGGCCGCACCCGCCGCTACAACCCCGAGCACGTCTTTGTGGTCACCGACGAGCAGCGGGAGGACTTCGCCACCCTGATCGCCCGTCCCGATGCCGTGCGGCCGGTGTTCCAGCCGGTGGTGTCGCTCGCGAGCGGCGAGCCGGTCGGCTTCGAGGCCCTGGCCCGTTTCAACGGCAAGCCCGGTCTGCCGCCGTCCTGGTGGTTCTCGCAGGCGCATCGCTTCGAGCTCGGCGCGGCCCTCGAGGCCGAGGCAGTGCGGGCCGCGCTCGCCGCCGGACCGCATCCCGAGGGCCACTTCCTGGCGGTGAACGTGAGCCCGTCCGCGCTGGCCGCGCCGGAGGTGAAGAACGTCCTCCCGCCTGACCTGAGCGGCCTCGTGATCGAGATCACCGAGGAGGAGCGCGTACTCGACGTGGACGCGCTCCAGGGGCACCTCGACCCGCTGCGCGCACGCGGCGCCCGCATCGCCGTCGACGACGCCGGCGAGGGCTACGCCGGGCTGCAGCAGGTGATGCGCATGCGCGCCGACATCATCAAGCTCGACCAGGCGCTGGTCACCGACGTTCACAGCGACCCGGCGAAGATCGCCCTGATCGGCTCGCTCGTCCACTTCGCCCGCAGCACCGGGGCGGCGATCTGCGCCGAGGGCGTGGAGACGCTTGACGAGCTGCGCGTCCTGGTCCACCTCGGCGTGGCCTACGCGCAGGGCTGGGCGCTCGCCCGCCCGGGCGAGCCCTGGCCGCGGGTGAACGCGGAGGCGGCGCGCATCTGCCGCGAGCTGCGCTCCGAGCAGGCGAAGATCATCCCGCTGGGCGCGAAGAGGATGGGGGCCTAGGGATGCCCGAGCGGCTTGCCACGGTCGCGCGTCTCGGGGCGATGTTCGAGCGGATGGCGTCGGTCCGCGACGAGGCCGACCTCCAAGAGGTGCTGGAGGGCGTGGCGCGGACGATCGGCGACGTGCTCGGCTACGGCGCGGTGGTCGTGAACGTGTACCGCCCGGCCTTCGACGACATGCTCACCGCCGCCGCGGTCGGCTCGGAGGAGTCGCTCCAGGCGCTGGTCGGGACCGTCTCTCCCAACGACACCTGGACCCCGCTGCTGGCCGACCGCTTCCGCCGCCGCGAGGGCGCCTACTTCGTGCCGGACGGCGAGTTCGACTGGGACTCGCTCGGAGTCGACACCTACCTGCCCGACTTCGAGCCGAGCGACCACCCGGACGCCTGGCTCCCCGGCGACGCCCTGTTCG
>JBKGUS010000189.1:0-2654 GCA_046462295.1 Thermoleophilaceae bacterium
GCGTCCACCAGACGTCGACGATTGCGCACGCGCCCGGCAATCGCGGCCACACGTATCACAGAAGCGGCAATCAGTCGGTCGTGAGGTCGTCGACACACCGCTTTCGCTGATGCAGAGCGAAATCGGCCTTAGCACTAGGAGAGGTAGGAGCCGGACGGCGGACCTTCCCCCGACCCGAGGACGACCAGGGTGAGCACCACCAGCGCGCCCCCTGGGAGATCAGCAGCACCCAGAGCAGCGGCTGCGACTTGCTCTTCAGGCCGCCGGGGAAGTCGGACACCCCATAGACGAGACTGGATCCGAGCGCGAGGGCGATGGCGAGCACGGCCGAATGCTGCTACCGGCGGCTGACCTCGGCTGCCGGCGACGGGAAGAGCGGCTCGACGTCGGCCGCGCTGGCATCGAGCAGGCGATCGGCATATCGGATCCATGTGACGATCGAGGCGATCGCCGCGACGGCACCGGCGGTGGTGGCCAGTCCGAGCGAGGCGTCCACCAGGGCGCCGAGCGCGATCGCGGTGGCGGTCCCGCCGACCACGCCGTTGATCACGGCTATGGCGCTCGAGAACGCGAACAGCGGCGTGCGGTTCTCGACCATCAGGCTCATGTTCGCGAACACGCCCTTGGGGTCGTCGTGGCCCGACAGCAGGAACAGGCTCGCCCGCTCGCCCGCGAGCTCCTGGTAGAAGCTCCGAATGCGGTTGATCGCCATGCCGTATCGGAAGTCCTCGGCTCCGCATTCGACCACGCGGACGAACGTGACCGAGCCGAGCAGATACAGCGTCGGCAGAACGGTCAGCGCGAAGACGTTGAAGACGTCGCCCACCTCCGAGATCTGCGCGAGGAATCCGAGCGCCACGAGCGCGCTGGACACCGAGAAGACGTAGACCGAGGCCCGCGCGGAGCTCTCGCTCATCGTCTGCGACCTGGCACCCTGAAGCGTGAAGTGTTCGGTCGTGAGCGCCGTGAGCAGCTGCTGGGGAACCGTCTCGTCGCGGGGACCGTTCATAAAGCCTCCTCTCCGCGGGTTACGCGGTGGAGAGTGCCACTCGCTCGCCCCGGCAGCGTTCAACCAGACGACTGCGTGTCGTCCAAGGAGGCATGTGCGGACCGGTGGCCTTCGCGGACTCGGTTACCGTTAGGCAGTGTCCGCCGAAGCACCGCAGGATGAGCGAGTTCGTGCCGCCGAGGTGATCGGCACGCTCTGCCTGGCCACCGACCTCGGGATGGGCTTCCCGTTCGAGCACGGGTTGCACAGCACGCTGGTTGCGAGCCGGCTCGCCGACCGCCTCGGGGTTGACCCGGCTACGGCGTCTGAGACCTATTACGCCTGCCTGCTCTCCCATTCGGGCTGCACTACCGATGCGCACGTCACCGCGGAGACCTTCGGGGATTCGCTCACCACCCACCTCAACCCCGTGGTGTACGGATCGCAGGGCGAGGTCCTGGCCGGGCTCGTCCGCGCGCTGCCGGAGCCGGGCAGGGCGGCGCCCGTGCGCGCGATCCAGGTCGCCCGCCGGCTGCCGAGGATGGCGCGGCGAGCGCGTCCCCACTTCACGGCCTTGTGCGAGGTGGCGGGGATGCTGGCCGACGGGGTTGGCCTGCCCCCATCGGTGCAGGGTCTCCTCGCCCACCTCACCGAGCGCTGGGACGGCAAGGGCCCACTGGGCAGGGCGAAGGGCGAGGAGATCCCGCTGCCGATGCGGATCGTCCACGTCGCCGTGGACTCCACCTTCCAGCGCCTCTTGGGAGGCGATGAGCACGCCGTGCGCGTCATGTGCGAGCGCGCCGGATCCGGGCTCGACCCGGAGGTGGCCGCCTGCCTCGCCCACGATGGCGGGGAGATCCTCGCGCTCGATGCCGAGGTGTCGGCCTGGGACGAGGTGCTCGCCCGCGAGCCTCACCCCCGCCTGACGCTGGAAGGCGAGGCGGTCGACCGCGCGCTCGCCTCGATGGGGAACTTCGCCGACCTGATCTCGCCCTATCTCGGCGGTCACTCGGCCGGAGTCGCGGAGCTAGCGGCGGCCGCAGCCGCCCGCTGTCGGTTGGACACACCCGGCGAGGTCGCGCTCCGGCGCGCGGCGCTCGTCCATGACCTTGGGCGGGTCGCGATCGGCGCTCGCACCTGGCAGAAGCCAGGGCCGCTGACGGCGGACGAGTGGGAGCAGGTGAGGCTGCACCCCTACCACAGCGGGCGCGTCCTCTCCCGTTCCCCTTTCCTGGCCGCGCTGGCGCCGGTCGCCTGCGCACACCACGAGCGCCTAGACGGCTCCGGCTACCACCGCGGGGTGGGCGGCGCGGACCTCGCCCTGCCGGCGCGCCTTTTGGCCGCCGCCGACGCCTTCCACGCGATGACCGAGCCGCGGCCGTACCGGGAACCGCTTGCGCCCGAGGCGGCGGCGGAAACCCTCGCCGACGAGGCCGGCGCGGGACGGCTCGACGCGGACGCGGTCGCCGCCGTGGTCGAGGCGGCCGGGCAGCGGGCGCCGCGGATCGAGAGGCCGGCGGGCCTGACCGAGCGCGAGGCCGAGGTGGTCGGCATGCTCGCGCGTGGCCTGCAGACCAAGCAGGTGGCCCGCGCGCTCGGGATCTCGGTCAAGACCGCCGACCGCCACGTGCAGAACGCCTACCGCAAGATCGGCGTCTCGACCCGG
>JBKGUS010000190.1:0-3372 GCA_046462295.1 Thermoleophilaceae bacterium
TCGCCTGCCCAGTCCAGCAGTCTCAATCTCTTGGGCGCGCGCTGGCGCAGCAACAACTTGGCTTGCGTGTCGAGCGAGTTCGAGGTCGAGACCCATATCGTGACGCCCACCAGCGCCCGAAACGCCGCGGACAACGGCGCGGAGGCGGTGGCCAACGAGCCCCTGTCCTCCAACATGCGTTTCTCGATCGCCATCCCGTGAGAACGGTGATGCCGCGCGTGCGTGCCGCTGGAGCTAGGGCTGTGGCCCGGCTCGCAGCGGGCGGACACGGCAGCCCGAGCGCCCGACAGCCCACCTCGCTCAGCGGCTCACCAACCGCGCCGCTTACGGGTGCGGTTGCCCGTCCGCGTCGCGGCCGCGCTCGCTTTCCCCGCTCCCTCGTACTGCGCCGTACGGCGGCCAAGGTCCTAGGCAGGGTGGTGACTCCGACCTAACGGGGAGCGACCACGGCCCCAGGCAGCGCCCCGACAAAGAGACGCTCCGGCAGGCTGCGAGGGCGCTTCTGCGGCCGGGGCGCCGCCGCCACTGAGCGCGAGCGTTTTCCGAGCTTGGCCCGGGATGTTGGCGACGTGGCAGTGCACGGTGTGCGGGTGATGACCAGCGCCTCGGCGGTCTCGCGCCCGCCGCGTAACCCAGACGGCAATGTGTGGGCCGGGGCCGACCCGTCATCCTCGAGTTGACCCCAAACGAGCGACAACGCCTCGCAACATGTGGTCGGAGCCCTGCGGATGAAATGGGTGCCGCCACCCATGACGCGGCGACCGCGAGGTGGCAGCCTCTTCCGAGTAACTCGCGAGCCGTACACGACGAGCGCCATCGGCGCCGCCCGCGCCACGGACAAGTCGAGCGCGCTCTCCCGAGCTCGGGGCGCAAAAGACGACCGCGAGGGGGAGCTTCGGACAGCCATCCCGTTCGAGCACGAGCACGCCAAGGGGCACCCGAATCGCAGTAAGAACCATGCCTCCCTCCCGATCACGACTGGTGTTACGTCGCCGGACGCGGGTGTTAGCGCCTTTGCACACTCATGTCTCTGAGCCCCCGTCGCCTCGCTGAGATAGCCGTCGGTCGGCCCCGCCGCGTCCTCGCGGTGTGGGGTGTCGTCGTGGTGGTCGGCTTCGTTCTCGTCGGCGCCTTCCTCGGGACGGCGCTCACGCCGGAGGGGGACTTCACCGGCAACCCGGAGTCGAAGCAGGCGCGCGAGTTGATCGATGAGCGCCTTCCCGAGCGCGACGCCGTAGACGAGGTCATCATCGTACGCGCCGAGGACGTTGAGACGAGCGCGTCGGCCTTCCGCCCGCGGGTCAGGAGCCTTGCCGAGGAGCTGCGCGAGAGCGGAAGCGTCGAGGAGCTCTCCACCTACCTCGACCCCGGCGGCGAGGCCCTGGTCTCCGAGGATGGCCGGGCGACGATCCTGCCGCTCGTCCTGGTCGAGGACGAGGCCGACAGCATCGAGGATGTGGTCCAGATCGTCCAGCGAGCCGACGGCACGGATGGCTTCGCCGTCGACATCACCGGGCTGTACACCGCCGGCCGTGACTTCGAGCGCCTCGCCGGGGAGGACCTCCAAACCGGCGAGCTCCAGTTCGGGCTGCCGGCGGCGATGATCATCCTCCTGCTCGTCTTCGGCACGCTCGTCGGGGCGGCGATCCCGCTGACGATGGCGCTGATCTCGATCATTGTCGGCCTCGGTTTGGTCGGCGTCATCGGACAGGCCTTCGAGCTCAACCTGTTCGTCGTCAACATG
Source organism: Thermoleophilaceae bacterium (assembly GCA_046462295.1). Lineage (GTDB taxonomy): Bacteria > Actinomycetota > Thermoleophilia > Solirubrobacterales > Thermoleophilaceae > JACVRW01. The sequence continues at coordinate 1,745 of JBKGUS010000190.1, forward strand.
CTCATCGCTATGGGGCTGGCGTTGGGGATCGATTACTCGCTCTTCATCGTCTCCCGCCTGCGCGAGGAGCGCTCACGCGGCCTGCCTCACCGGGAGGCGATCCTCAACACCGCCAGCACCGCGACCCGGGCGGTGGTCTTCAGCGGCACGGCGTTCTGCCTGGCCCTGCTCGGCATGTTCCTGGTGCCCGACACGGTCCTGCGCAGCCTCGCCCTGGGGGCGATCGTCGTCGCGCTGGTCTCGATGGTCGTGGCGCTCACCTTCCATCCGGCGCTGCTGATGGTGCTCGGCGATCGCGTCGACCGGCTGCGTGTGCCGTGGCTCGGCAAGCGAGTCGCCGCCTCAGCGGGAACCGAGGGTCGCTTCTGGGGAGGAATCGTGCGCGCGGTGATGCGCCGCCCAGGGTTGAGCCTCGCTGCCGCGGTTGCGCTGCTGCTAGTCGCCACCTCGCCGCTGCTCGGCCTCAAGCTCGGGGCGTCCGGAGTCTCCAGTCTCCCCGAGCAGACGCAAGCCAGCCAGGGGCTGATGGCTCTGGAGCGCGACTTCCCAGCCGGAGCTACGACCCCGGTCGAGATCGTCGTCGACAGCCGACGTGCCCCCGAGCCTGGCCCGGGACTTGCGCGTCTTCGCGCGCAACTCGAGGCCGACGCCGACTTCGCGATCAGGCGGGGCTCGGTCGAGGAGCGCGCTGGGCTGATCGTGGCCTCGGTTCCGCTGACCGTCGAGGAGGTCAGCGAGGAGGCCACCGAGGCGGTCGACCGGCTTCGCGGCGAGTACGTGCCGCAGGCCTTCGGAGACGACGCGGATACGGTGCTCGTCGGCGGGGATCCGGCCGAGAGGCGCGACTACTTCGCGCTGATCGGCGACTGGCTTCCGATCGTGATTGCCTTCGTGCTCGCCCTGAGCTTCGTCCTGCTCACGCTGGCATTCCGCTCGATCGTGGTGCCACTGACGGCAATCCTCGTCAACCTGCTGTCGGTCGGCGCCGCCTACGGCTTGCTGGTGCTGGTCTTCCAGGAGGGGCTGGGAGCATCGCTCTTCGGCTTCGGCGAGGTCGACCGGATCGAGGCATGGGTGCCGGTGTTCCTCTTCTCGGTGCTGTTCGGCCTGTCGATGGACTATCAGGTCTTCCTGCTGAGCAGGATCCGCGAGCGCTACACGAGCAGCGGTGACACAACCGACGCCATCACTTTCGGCGTCGGGTCCACCGCCCGGCTGATCACGGGAGCCGCGCTGATCATCGTGGTCGTCTTCGCCGGCTTCGCGGCGGGCGAGCTGGTCTCCTTCCAGCAGATGGGATTCGGGGTGGCCGTCGCGCTGCTGGTGGACGCCACGATCGTACGCTCGGTGGTCATCCCGGCCGCAATGGGCCTCCTGGAGCAACGCAACTGGTACCTGCCCCCGTGGCTCGGATGGCTACCGAAGGTCGAGATCGAGGCCCCGCGGTCTGCTCGCAAGGTCGGGGCCGGGATCCGCTAGATTCGGCGCACGCCCCGATCGGCACCCGAACGGGGGCGTCTAGCGCTCCGACACGTGGGCGCGACATCCGCGCTGCCCCTGCCGGCGCGTGTCTTCTGTCCGGCACGACGCGGCGCTCGAGCTATACCCAGAGCCAACTCCACGAGGTC
>JBKGUS010000191.1:0-3602 GCA_046462295.1 Thermoleophilaceae bacterium
CGGTCGGCGGAGGCGCGGTGGCCACGCTGTTCGGCGTGTCGATGTTCAGCCCGCGGCTCGTGCGCCCGCTGGCGTCGATGGCCGGCTGGCCGATCGAGAGGCTGCGCGGGATCACCGGGCGGCTGGCGCGCGAGAACGCGGTGCGAAAGCCGGGCCGCACTGCGGTGACCGCGGCGGCGCTCATGATCGGCCTGGCGGTGGTCGTGTTCGTCACGGTGTTCGCGGCCGGGATCAGCGCGTCGATCAACGACGCGATCGATCGCAACTTCCAGGGCGACGTGGTCCTCCAGCACACCGACGGCTTCTCCCCGATCAGCGCCGAGGCGGGGCGCGAGGCGGCGCAGGTCGACGGCGTGCGGACCGTCTCTTCGCTCAGCTTCGCCGGCGCGGAGTACGACGGGAAGGACATCCGCATCTCCGCCGTCGACCCGTCCTCGGTCTCAGACGTTTTCTCGCTCGAGTGGGAGCAGGGCTCGCCCGACACCCTCTCCGGGCTGACCGGCGACGCGGCCGTGGTGGATGACGCCTGGGCCTCGAGCAACGACGTCGACGTCGGCGACCAGATCACCGTGCGCACCCCGCTGGAGCGGGAGCTCACGCTGACCGTGGACGGCACGATCAAGGACAACGCCGACCTGCTCGGGAACCTGGTGGTCAGCGAGGACACGCTCCGCCGCGACTTCGGAGCGCGCCAGCCGAGCATGACGCTGGTGCGGCTCGAAGAGGGCGCGAACGCCGACCGGGTGCAGGAGCAGATCTCCCAGCGCGTCGACCGCCGCTTCCCGACCGTCGACGTGCTCAACCAGCAGGAGCTGAAGGACAACCAGGAGGAGCAGATCAGCCAGCTGGTCGGCTTCTTCTACGTCCTGCTGGCGCTGGCGATCGTGATCTCGCTGCTCGGCATCGTCACGACGCTGGCGCTTTCGATCCACGAGCGCACCCGCGAGCTCGGCATGCTGCGCGCGGTCGGGATGTCGCGCCGGCAGGTCCGGACGATGGTGCGCTACGAGTCCGTGATCACCGCGCTGATCGGCGCGATCCTGGGCACCGTGCTGGGCGTGATCTTCGCCTCGCTCGTCGCGGTGCCGCTTGCCGACGAGGGCTTCGAGCTGTCATATCCGATCGTGACGCTGCTCGTGCTGCTCGTGCTGGCCGCCCTCGCGGGCGTGCTCGCAGCTATCTTCCCAGCCCGCCGAGCGGCGCGGCTGGACGTGCTGCGGGCACTTGCCTACGAATGAGCCTGACCAAACGCCTACTGGACGGGGACAGGCGTGCCCTGGCACGCGCGATCTCGCTGGTCGAGAACGACGACCCCGCGGGCTGGGCGCTCGTGCGCGAGGTCTATCCGAAGACCGGAAAGGCCCAGATCGTCGGGTTCACCGGCCCTCCCGGCGTCGGGAAGTCGACGCTGATCGGCAGGCTGATCGAGCAGGCCCGTGCCCGCGACAGGGCGGTGGCCGTGCTCTCGATCGACCCCTCCTCTCCCTTCACCAAGGGCGCGCTCCTCGGCGATCGCATCCGCCTCTCCGACCACTTCCTCGACCGCGGCGTCTTCATCCGCTCGATGGCCAGCCGCGGCTCGCTCGGCGGCCTGTCCGAGGCGACGCTCCAGGCCGCGCTCCTGATGGACGCGAGCGGCAAGGACGACGTGTTCCTCGAGACCGTCGGCGTGGGGCAGGCCGACGTCGACATCATCGACCACGCCGACACGGTCGTCCTCGTGCTGATGCCGGGCAGCGGCGACTCGATCCAGGCGCTCAAGGCCGGGGTGATGGAGATCCCCGACGTGATCGTGGTGAACAAGTCGGACCACCCGCTCGCCGACACGATGGTCCGCGAGATCCGCGGCGTGCTGTCGCTCGGCCCGCAGGAGGGCTGGCGCGTGCCGATCCTCAAGACCGAGGCGAGCCGCGGCGAGGGGATCGCGGAGCTGGCCGAGAAGATCGGCGAGCACCACGACTACATACGCGAGCAGGGGACGCTTGCGGAGCGCCGCCGCCGCAACCTCATGAACGAGGTGCTGGCGCTCGCGACGGCGCGGCTGCGGCGCCGGCTCGAGGCGCAGGTGCGCGACGACGAGTCGGTGCAGGAGCTGCTCGACGAGGTCGCCGCCCGCCGGCTCGATCCGGCCAGCGCCGCGGCGAAGCTCCTCGAGCGGGAGTTGTAGGCTCGGGGGCCGTGTCCCGAGCATTCCGCCTGAAGCAGGACGAGGCGATCCCGGACGGGGTCAGGCGCATCGCCCGAGGCCGCATCGACCACGCGATCGACGCGCTGGCCGACGCCTCCGAGGAGGGTGTGCACGACGCGCGCAAGGACATGAAGAAGCTGCGCGCGCTGCTGCGGCTCGTGCGCGGCGAGGTCGGCGACAAGGTCTTCCGGCGCGAGGCCGACACATTCCGTGACGCCGCCGGGGAGCTGTCCGGCGTGCGCGACGCCGACGTCATGCTCGCCACGCTGGCGGAGCTCGAAGAGCGCTACGACGCCGAGGTCGGTCCCGTCCGCCAGGCGCTCGAGGCCCACCGCCTTCGCACGACCGGGGGCGGGCGCCGGCAGGCGGCCCAGACGGCGATCGCAATCCTGACCGAGGCGCGCGGCCGGGTCGACGACTGGCCGCTCGAGCGCGACGGATTCGAGGCGCTCGAGGAGGGGCTTGAGCGGACCTACCGGCGCGGCCGGCGCGACTGGCGCGCCGCCCTCGAGGAGCCGTCCACCGAGAAGCTGCACGAATGGCGCAAGCGCGTGAAGGACCTCTGGTATCACTGCTCGATCCTGCAGGAGACCTGGAAGCCCGTCATGACCGCGCTGGCCGATGAGGCGCACGAGCTGTCGGACCGCTTGGGCGACGACCACGACCTGGCCGTGCTGCTCGGCTTCGGCGCGGAGTCGCTCGCGCCGCTCATCGCCACGCGCCGGGCGGAGCTCCAGGAGGAGGCCTTCGCGTACGGCAGCCGGCTGTACGCGGACAAGCCGAAGGCATTCGTGCGCCGAATCGAACACTGGTCTAGACCAGTTCTGCTACCTTCCTCGAGCTAGGCAGCGAGAGAGGAGGAATTGTGGCGCGAAGCAAGCTTCGTGCGCTGGCGGCCGCGGCGGCGGCACTGGCGCTCACGGTCGGAGTCGCGGCGTGCGGCGACGACGACGACGATGGCGGTGGAGGTGGCGGAGGCGGCGACGGCGGAGGCGGTTCGGTCGCCCTGCTGCTGCCGGAGACCAAGACCACCCGCTACGAGGAGCAGGACCGGCCCAACTTCGAGCGGCGCGTGGGCGAGATCTGCCCTGACTGCGAGGTCATCTACTCGAACGCGAACCAGGACGTGGCGCGCCAGCAGCAGCAGGCAGAGGCCGCGATCACCCAGGGCGCCGACGTGCTCGTGATCAGCGCCGTCGACGTCGCCTCGGCGGGCGCGCTGGTCCAGCGCGCCGAGCAGTCCGACGTCCCCGTGATCGCCTACGGACGGCTGATCCCCGACGCGCCGATCGACTTCTACGTCTCGATCGACCCGTTCAAGGTCGGCCAGCAGCAGGCGCGCGTCCAGCTCGACGCGCTCGAGCAGGCCGGAGTCGACGATCCGCGGATCGTGATGATCAATGGCGCGCCGACC
>JBKGUS010000192.1:0-7282 GCA_046462295.1 Thermoleophilaceae bacterium
GAAGGCTGGCCCGAAGCCCCGCGCTGCGAACGGCCCCGCCGCGAAGGCCGGCGCCGTGAAGGCTGGCGCGAAGGCCCGCGCTGCGAAGGGCACCGCCGCGAGGGCCGGCGCCGCGACGAGCGGTGCCGCGAAGGCCGGCGCCGCGAAGGCGAAGCCCCGCGCTGCGAACGGCACCGCCGGGAAGGCCGGAGCCGCGAAGGCCGGCGCCGCGAAGGGCACCGCCGCGAAGGCCGGTGCCGCGAAGAGCGGTGCCGCAACGGCCGGCCCGAAGCCCCGCGCTGCGAAGGGCACCGCCGCGAAGGCCGGAGCCGCGAAGGCCGGTGCCGTGAAGGCTGGCCCGAAGCCCCGCGCTGCGAACGGCCCCGCGAGGGGCGGTGCCGCGAAGGCTGGCGCCGCGAAGACCGGCACCGTGAACGCCGCCGTCGTGAAAGCCCGCGCTGCGAAGGCTGCCGCCGTCAAAGCCAGCGCCACGAAGGCCTTCGCCGTGAAGGCCGGCATCGCGAAGGCCCGGGCCGTGAAGGCCGCCGCCGTCAAAGCCAGCGCCGTGAAGGCCGCCGCCGTCAAGACGGTTGCGAAGCCCCGCACCTCGAAGCGTCGCACGCCGCGATCCGGCGCGGCCAAGGCGCCGCGGTTCGGCGCGGCCATGGCGTCGCGGCGCATCGCGGCTGTCGCGATCACGCCGCAGCGCGCGCTCGCCGTCGGGGGCGCGCTCGTCCTCGGCGCCGCCGCCGGCCTCCTTCTCGGCAGCTCTACGGATCCCGAGCCGGCGCGCGCCCACACCATCACCGCGGGCGGCCTGTCGGTGACCCTGCCCGCCGGCGCTCACCGCGTCGAGCCTCGCGGCACGGGTCTGGCCGTCCGGGCGCCCGGGTCCCTTCTCTGGGCGCGCATCGTCGACCCGCGGCCCCGGTCCTGGCCGGGAAGGCAAGCGGTCCAGCTCGGCGCGCTCCAGGCTTGGCGGCATACCGCGGGCGGCGTGGTGCGCTACTCGGTTCCGACCAGCGGAGGCACCCTCGCCATCACATGCCGGACGACGGCTCCTGTCGGCTCACGTCCGCTCGAGTTGTGCGAGCGCACCGCCTCGACGGTGAGGCTGCGCGTCGGCAGAGCGCTGCCCCTCGGCACCGCCGCCGAGGAGTCGCGGCGCCTGGGTACCGCCATAGCGACCCTGGCAGCCGAGCGCGACGCTGCCCGAGCGAGGTTGGGCAGCGCCTTCACGCCGAACGATCAGCACGCCGCCGCGCAGGATCTCGCTGACAGCCACCAACGCGCGGCGACCGCGCTCCGCGAGCTCACCTGGGCCGGGCCCGTCGAGGCGGCGGCGCGTGGCGCGGCCGACGCCTACGCGAGTCTGGCGGCGTCGGCCGAGAGCGGGTCGCCCGAGCGCTGGGCCGAGGCGACCGAAGAGGTGCGCCGCAGCGACGCCGTGCTCGCCGAAGCGATCGCTGCCGCCGGCTGAGCTCACGCGGCGGGGCGACAACCGCCGCGGCGGGCGGAGGCCCGTGGCGCCGGCCGCTCCACCCCCGCAGCCCCAGGAACCCCACAGCTCGGCGCCTACTCCTCCTCGGCGCAGTCCGTCGCCCCGAGCGCGCGCGCAGCTCTGTTCGAGGCGGTCGAGTCGATCCGTTGCAGGCGCTGGGCGGCCTCTTGGATCGCGGCCCGATCCTCGCTCTCGACCGCGCCGCGCAGCTCCTCGAGCGCCGGGATGCCCTCGTCCTGGATCTCGGTTCGGGTGGCATCCACGAACCGCTCGGCCGTCTCCCCGGCTTCGCCGTCCGGGCGCTCCAGGTCCGCCAGCTCGTCGACCGCGTTGCGCGATTCCTCGATCACCTCGTCGATCGCCTCCACGATGTCCTCGGGGCCCTCCGCGCCCTCGGCCACGTTGTCGAGCGACTGCTCGGCCTCACGGCAGATCTCGTTCGCCCGGTCCGCGAACTCCTCCTGCGAGGGGGCGTCGTCCCCGTTGCAGGACGCCGCGGCGAGCGCGAGCAGGATGAGGAGTATCGGCGCGAGTCGAGTCATGCGGCGGGCATACCCGATCCGCCGCGACGTTAGCCGGGCCGTTCGGGCAGGAGGCCGGCGAGGATGTGCTCGGTTCCGTCCATGTGCTCGCGCATCAGCCGGACGGCTCCGCCGATGTCGCGGCTCCCTAGGAGGACGACCAGCCGGCGGTGCTGCTCGTTCGAGCGGTTCAGGACCTCCTCCGGGTGGGCGATGCGGGCGATCAAGTCGCTCATCTGGCCCTGCACCTCGGTCATCGCCGTCACGAGGCGGGGCGAGTAGGAGGCCTCGGCGACGCCGATGTGGAAGCGGATGTCGGCACGGCGGTAGTCGTCGAAGCGCTGCGCGCCCTCCATGCTGTTGGTGAGCTCGCGGAGGCGCTCGAGGTCGCTCTCGCGGGCACGTTCCGCGGCGAGCACGGTGGCGCCGGTCTCCACGGCCACGCGGTAGTCGAGCACGGCCCGGGCCTCCTCGCTCAGCACCTCGCCGTCGACCTTCTGGCCGAGCGGTGGCTCCGCGGCTACGAAAGTGCCGCCGGCGCGGCCGCGGAAGGAGACGAGATGGCCGCTCTGCACGAGCGTGGTGAGCGCCTGGCGGAGGGTGGAGCGGGAGATGCGGAGCTGGTCGGCGAGCTCGCGCTCTGCCGGGAGGCGGGTGCCCGGTGCGAGGATGCCAAGGCGGATCGCCGTGCCCAGGCGCTCGACGGTCTCCTCGAAGGTCGTGGGGGGCTCGACCGGCTGGAACACCGCCTCCTGGGCCGGTGTCCTCGCCACGGTCGCGGTCGGTTCCACTCCCGCAACGGTACACCCGAGGCAAAGGCGGCCATGCTGGCGAGCGCTAGATTGCGCGGCCGTGGACGTGCGCAAGGAACGGGTCGTGGTGGAGACAGACCGGTACCGCGTGGAGGGCATGATGACCCTCCCGAAGGAGGGCTACCGCTCCCGGGTCTCGGACCACGTGAACCGCCGCGACCAGGAGTTCTTCACCCTGCTCGATTGCTCGCTGAGCCCGCTCGACGGAGGCGAGGGCACGTGGGACACACCCGTGTTGATGCTGGCCCGCCGCCACATCCGCCTGATCGTGCCGGTGTCCGAGAGCGTGTGAGATGGGCACCGCGCGGCGGCTCGGGCTGGCCGCCGGCCTCGGCGTGCTGGGAGCGGCCTTGTGGTGGCGGCGCCACCCCTCGGCGTGCCCGTACTCGCAGCGTTTCTGGGTGGAGGCGCCGCACCCGTTCATCACGCCAGAGCGGCTCAGGTCGGTGCTGGAGCCCGCAGCCGGCGAGCGGATGCTGGAGGTGGGGCCCGGCACGGGCTACTACGCGCTGCCGGCGGCGGGTTGGCTGGGCCCCGGCGGGCGGCTCGACGTGCTGGACATCCAGCAGGAGATGATCGATCACACGCTGCGGCGAGCGTCTGCGGAGGGAATCGGGAACATCGTGGGCGAGGTGGGCGACGCGCGTGAGATGCCGTATGAGGACTCCTCGTTCGACTCGGCCTACCTGGTGACGGTCCTTGGCGAGATCCCGGACCAGGACGCCGCTCTGCGAGAGCTGCGCAGGGTGGTGAAGCCGGGCGGCCGGATCGTGGTCGGCGAGCTGTTCGGCGACCCGCACATGGTGACCTTCCGGGCGCTGCGCGAGCACGCGGGGGCGGCCGGCCTCGAGGTGGACCGCAAGCTCGGCGGCCGCCTGTGGCACTTCACGCGCTTGCGTTTGTCGAACTCGTAACACTCGCGCGCTGACCTGTCATACCCGGGCCGCCAGGATGGCGCCCATGACGACCGCCGGTCCGTGACCAGCAGCTCACGGCGGCCGGATAGCGCGTGATCCGCTTCAGCTGGCGTCAGCTCGACGAAGTGCCGGCCCGAGGTCGCGGCGACGCTTCGATCGCTGCTCACCATCTAGCGGAGAGGGAGGGTTCAAGTCGGTGTGCAAACGGCGGCACCACGGCCATCCTTTCCGCGACGTGTGGCGCCGCTGTGGCGCGGTTCTCCGCCGCCTCTCGACCGGCGCCGCCGCTGCCCCCAGACACCCGGCTTTTAGGTGGGGCTACGATCGTCGCGGCGATGGCTACGACCATGTCACGCGGCGCGGCTGTCGAGCACAACCTGCCGGAGCCGCTGACCTCCCTGGTAGGTCGCGCGCGTGAGCTCTCGGCGATCGGGGAGACCCTGCGCAGGACGCGGCTGGTGACGCTCACCGGCCCTGGCGGCGTGGGTAAGACCCGGCTCGCGCTCGAGCTCGCCAGGGCTCAATCGAATCGACGCCCCGACGGCGTGTGGCTCGTGGATCTGACGGCCGGCGGCGGAAAACCTGACGTTGCCGCCGAGACGGCGCGGACACTTGACGTCCGCACTCTGCGCGGAGCAACGGCAACCGCTGCGCTGCGCCGCTACCTCGTGAGCCGCGACCTGCTGCTGGTCCTGGACAACTGCGAGCACGTGGTCGATGCGGCTGCCGAGCTCGCGGCCGATCTGGTCACCTCCTGCGCGGGGGTGCGGATACTGGCCACCAGCCGGGAGCCGCTCGAGGTCAACGGAGAGACGATCTGGCGCGTCGATCCGCTCGGGCCCGAGGACTCCTACCGGGTCTTCGTGGAGCGGGCCCGGCAGCGCCAGCCGGATTTCCTGCCCGGCGCCCACACGGACGCCACGATCACTCGTCTGTGCGAGCGTCTCGACGGGCTGCCGCTGGCCATCGAGCTCGCAGCGGCGAGAGTCAGCGTCATGTCACCCGAGGAGATACTCGCCGGCCTCGAGACGCAGCTTGGCGTGCTCGGAGGCGGAGGCCGGCTGGCGCCCGCGCACCACCGAACCGTCCGTGCCGCCATCGAGTGGAGCTATGACCTCCTCGATCCCGCTGAGCAGGATGCGTTCCGCACGCTCGCCGTGTTCGTCGGCGGCTTCGACGGCGACGCCGCCTCGGCGCTCGGCCCCGCGCTGTCGCTCGAACTGCTCGCCCGGCTGGTGGACAAGTCGCTGGTCGCCGTCATGGAAAGCGCGCGGGGAAGGACGCGATTCCGGTTGCTGGAAACGGTGCGCGAGTTCGCCCACGAGCTGCTTGCCGACGCCGGCGAGCTGGACGCGGCCCGGGAGCGCCACTTCCGTCATTTCGCCTCACTTGCGGACGTGGCGCGCCAGGAATGGCGCGCTACCGGCAGGCAATGGTTCGTGAATCAGCTGGACGACGACTACGAGAACGTGCGCGCGGCTCTGGAGTGGTCGGTGGAGGCGGACCCATGCGCAGGAACCCGAGTGATGGGCGCCACCCGGGATCTGTTCTTCCGCTTCGGCCAGGCCGATGGCGCTCGCCTGGCTCCGCTGCTGCTCGAGCGCTGCAAAGACCAGGACCGCTACCGGGTCGAGACTCAGATCGCGGCGAGCCAGTTCGCCGGCACACTGGGCGAATTCGCCGAGGCGGATCGCATCCTGGCTCAGGCGCGGGAGCTGAGCACGCGCCTGGACGACCCGGTGCTCGAGGCCTGGACGCGTTTCTTCCAGGGCCTGTGGGCCACGCTCAGCGGCGCGGTGAACGCTGGCCGGGAGCACCTGACGGCGAGCCGGGACCTACACCACGAGTTGGGTGGTCGGATTGGGGAGGGCCGGGCCCTGTCCGTGCTCGGGATGTCGTACGTGATGGCCGGCGAGGGCGACCGCGCTAAGGAGCTGATCGAGTCGGCGCTCGAGCTGTACGTCGCCGAGGCGGACCAATGGGGCCAGGGCGCCTGTCACATGTGGCTCGGCATGATCGTCGAGTCGTCCGCGGCCGATCCGGCCTTCGCCACCGACCACTACCGCAAGGCCGTCGACTTCCTGCGGCCGTCGCGGGACGCGTCGCTGCTCCCCGTCGCCCTGATCGGACAGGCCGGCGTAATCGCGCGCCGGCGCCCGGAGGACGCCCTGAAGGTGGTGGCAGCCGCCGTGGCCCTGCGGGCGCGAGTGGGCGGCGTGTTCCCGCCGTTCTATCGCGAGCGACTCGACCGCGCCCGAGTTGCCGCCGAGGCCGGCGTCGGCCCGGATGCGGACCGCGTGTGGTCCGAGGGCTCCCGCCTCTCCGGCGACCAAGCGGTGGCGCTCGCCTTCGGCGACTCGACGCCGCGGCCGGCCTCGCCCTCGGGACTCAGCGGTCGCGAGCTGGAGGTCGCCGAGCTGGTGGCCGACGGCCTGGCGAACAAGGCGATCGCCCAGCGGCTGCACCTGTCCGTCCGGACCGTAGAGAGCCACGTGCGACACGCGCTGACCAAGCTCGGGCTCGACAACCGCACGCAGCTCGCCACCTGGGCGCGCAAGCGCATTCAGTAGCGAATCGGCAATTGCACTGAAGATCCGCCGCGGCCCCGCGCCTACGTTGCCATTAGCCCGCGTTTGACGGCGGGAAGGCAACGAAAGGAGCAGGCGATGGCGTACTGCCAGATCTTCGAGCACCCCGACCTGACCCCCGAGAAGATGGAGCAGGTCATGGCGCACGTGCGCACCACGGGGCCGGTTCTGCCCGAAGGCGCACGGCTGCTGGTGGCGGGTCCCGGCGACCCAGGAATGCGCGTGATCACCATCTGGGACTCGAACGAGGCGCGGGAGCGCTTCCTCTCACAGCGGCTGAGCGAGGCCTACGACAAGGCGGGCCTTTCGCTCGATCGCGCGAACGTGACCGTGTTCCAGGTCTCCAAGCTGGCCGCCGGCGACCTCACCGGCGCACCGCAGCCGGCCTGAGCGCGAAGCGCCAAGAGCGGCGTCGCCTCTGCGGGGCGCCGCTCGTCGGCGCCCCTCGGCCGCCTGCCATCCACGGCGTTCGGGAGCGGAGAGGGAGGGATTCGAACCCTCGAGGCAGTTTGACCCGCCCACACGATTTCCAGTCGTGCACCTTCAGCCGCTCGGTCACCTCTCCAGAGCGGTCCACAAGACTAGCTTCGCTTGCCCTCGGCCAACCCGGCCACTAGCGTGGCCGGCGTGCCGCTGCCCGCCGAGACCGATGTGGCGATCGTCGGCGCGGGCTTCGGCGGCCTCGGCATGGCCATCCAGCTCAAGCGGGCGGGCCGCGACGACTTCGTCGTCCTCGAGCGAGCCGCTGACGTCGGCGGCACCTGGCAGGCCAACACCTACCCCGGCTGCCAGTGCGACATCCCGTCCAACCTCTACTCGTTCTCATTCGCGCGCAAGTCGGACTGGACGACCGCCTACCCGCTGCGCGCGAAGATCCTTGAGTACCTGCACGACTGCGCCCGGCGCTTCGGCGTCCAGCCCCACATCGAGCTCGAGTGCGAGCTGCTCGACGCGTCCTGGAACC
>JBKGUS010000193.1:0-4817 GCA_046462295.1 Thermoleophilaceae bacterium
TGCGAATCGCGACGGCGGCAAAGCGCGTCAGCGCGGCCAGCTCGTCGTATTCCGGCCCGTCGTGCGCGACCAGCAGCGGCAGCGGCTCCGACGGATCCGCGTCCTCGGGGCTCCAGACGTCGATCGCGATGGTCGCGCCGAGCCCGCGCCCACGGACCGTCAGCGCGGTCGTCCGGCCGGGCACGCCCTCGCGGGCGAGCCAGGCAGGCGGGGCGTAGCCCGGGAGCAGCAGGACAGACTTCTCGCCGAAGGCACCCGGTGCCCGGTGGGGGTTGCCGGGATCGCACAGCCGCTCGGTTCCGCCGTCCTTGTGTACGACCTCGAGCTGATACTCCAGCCTCGCCACAGGCGGCGGAGCCAGCTCCAGCCTCCATTCGCCGTCGTGGCGGCCGTACGCGCGCAGTTCGTCCGGCAGCGGGAGGTCGGAGCACAGGCGGACAGCGGCGTAGCGCGCGTCGGGGTCGGCGAGGCGAAGGAGCACCGCGTAATCGTGACGGCCGTGCCGACTGCCCGCGTCGTCACACTGGCCCGCCATGGAGGAGAGCGCGGCTCCACGGCTCGGCGTTTACGAACGCGATTCCGCGGAGTTCAACCGCGTGCTCACCTTCAGCGACGGGGTGTACGCGATCGCCATGACGCTGCTCGTGGTCGGCATCGGAGTCCCCACGCTCCAGAACGCGGGCGACGAGGGTGAGCTCCTGCGCGACCTCGGCGACCTCGTCCCCGAGCTCATCAGCTTCTTCCTGAGCTTCGCGGTGATCGGGCGCTACTGGGTCGCGCACAACCAGTTCTTCGGGCGCGTCGGAGCGATCGACACCGGACTGATCGCCATAAACCTCGTCTACCTCGCCTTCGTCGCCTTCCTGCCGTTCCCGACGGGGCTGCTCGGGAACTACTTCGAGAACCCGGTCTCCACGTCGCTGTACGCGCTGACGGTCGCGATCGTCAGCGGCCTCGAGGTTGCGCTCTTCGCCCGCGCGTACCGAGCCGGGCTGCTGCGCCGGAGAATCCCTCGCGATGTCTACCGCTGGGGCGCCGCGGTGGCATTCTCGCCGGTGATCTTCTTCACACTCTCGATCCCGGTCGCGTTCGTGAACACCACCGCGGCGGTCGTCGTCTGGTTCCTCGCGATGCCCTTCCAGCAGCTCGTGTTCGACCGGCGCAAGCCGCCTGGGACGGACGAGCTGCTCGGCTAGGGCTCGATGTTCTGGTTGCGCCGGAAGAGGTTGCCCGGGTCGTACTTCCGCTTGACGTCGACCAGCCGGTCGTAGTTGTCGCGGTAGCTCGCCCGGACCCGGTCCTGGCCCTCCTCCATCATCATGTTCACGTAGGCGCCGCCGGCCGAGTGGGGGTGCAGCGCCTCCTGGTAGTCCACGCTCCAGCGGCGGATCGCCTCGACGTTCGCCGGGTCGGGGTCCACGCCCGCGTAGACGGTCGCCCAGCGCGCCTCGCGATAGCTCCAGGCCGTGTCGGAGGCGCCGGCGTCGTGCGCCGCGCCGTCGATCGGGTACAGGTGCATCGTCGACTTCATCGTGGGCAGCTCGGCGCCGAACTTGGCGTGGAGCTGCACAGCCTCGTCGGGGATCTCCGTCACGAAGTCGGCGCGCCAGTACCACTGGTCGCCCTTCGGGTAGAGCTCGTCGAAGGCGCTCTGCAGGTCCGGGTGCGGCATCGGCGCGGGGCCGTGCAGCAGCGGTTCCGGCAGCGCGTCCAGCATCGGCGCCATCGCGTCCGCGGCGTCCTCCTCGGCGCCGGTCCAGCACCAGACGACACCGCACACCTTGCGCATGTGGATCTCCTCCGGGAACGGCGGTGCGGGCGGCACCGTGGCGAACGCGAAGAAGCCGTTCAGATCGCGCGGCGCGCCGGGGAGGAAGTCGCGGTAGACCGAGAGGACCTCGGCGGCCGACTCCACGGGCCAGAACGTGGGGCCGGCGACCACGGTGTCGACGTCGTGCACCCTGAACAGGAACGAGGTGACGACGCCGAAGTTGCCGCCGCCGCCGCGGATCGCCCAGTAGAGGTCGGGGTGCTCGTCGGCGCTCGCGCGCACGCGCTCGCCGCTCGCCAGCACCATCTCGGCCTCGAGGAGGTTGTCGATCGCGAGGCCGTATTTCCGTGTGAGGTGACCCAGGCCGCCGCCCAGGGTGAGGCCTCCGACGCCGGTCGTGGAGATGATCCCGCTCGGCGTGGCGAGGCCGTGCTCGTTCGTGGCCTTGTCCACCTCGCCCCACGTGCAGCCGCCGCCGACGCGGACGGTCCGGGCCTGCGGGTCGACCTGGATGTCCTTCATCGGCGAGAGGTCGATGACGACGCCGTCGTCGACCGTGGCGAGCCCGGCTCCGTTGTGGCCGCCGCCGCGGACGGCCAGGGGCAGGTCGCGGTTGCGCGCGAACGCCACGACCTTCGCCACGTCGTCGGGGTTGGTACAGCGCGCGATCAGGGCGGGCCGCTTGTCGATCATTCCGTTGTAGACCTTGCGGGCGTCCTCGTATGCCGAGTCCTCGGGGCCGATCACCTCGCCGGCGAATCCGCTACCGAGCTCGCGCCGCGCAGCCTCCGCGGCGGTGGTGACGGTGCTCATACCGTCTCCTTCCGTGTTAGGGGTCGGTGCACTCTCTCACCCCTACAACGGGGCCAGTGTGAGCTGGCTCTCATTTCGCTCAGGCGTCAAACCGGTCGTCCGGGCCCGGGATCTCGTACCCCGCGGCCTCGAGCGAGCCGGCGCCGCTCCATCCCCAGATCAGCAGGACGTCCTCGCGGGAGGTGTTGTCGAAGCCGTGCCAGTTGCCGCGCGGCGTGAAGATCACGTCGCCCGCCTTCGAGGGCTCGCGGCCGGTGTTCGTATAGATCTCGCCGTGGCCGCTCATCACGACCAGGAACTCGTCGCAGTTCGGGTGCAGGTGCCGCTCGTGCCGGGCGCCGGGCGGTAGCACGGTGCGCCCGACGACGAGCTGGTCGGAGCCGGCGCTGCGAGCGTCGATCAGGAACTGGACCTGCATGTCGATCCAACCCTCGTCCGCGCGCAGGCCCTGCTCGAGCGGCACGTCGTGGATGGTCGTGCGGTACGGCTCGGGCATCACTGGATCCCTCCCATGCGGCGGTAGGCCTCGTGGACGCTGACCACGAAGTCGCGGTCGGCCCGCTCGGAGCTGCGCGCGGCGTTCAGCATCTCGCTCGTCGCCGCGCACGTCGGCACGGCCATCCCCAGCCGCCGGGCGAGCTCCTGGGCCAGCACGAGGTCCTTCTGCTGGAGCTCGACGTCTGCGTATACGTCGCTGTCCTCGACGAGCAGTGGCGCGCGGTAGCCGACCACCGGCGAGGCGATGACGCTCTTCAGCACCGCGTCGACGACCGCTTCCCGGTCGACGCCCGCCTTCTCGACCAGCGCGACGCCCTCGGCGAGAGCGGTGACCGAGACCACCAGAGCGAGATTGATCGCCACCTTGGTGAGGATCGCCTGGCCGTTGGGGCCGATGTAGGTGACCTTCGGGCCGATGGCGTGGAGCACCCGCTCGATGCGGTCGAAGGCCGCTCGGTCGCCACCCACCATCACCGACATCTGGCCCGCCGCGAGGGTCGCGGGACTGCCGGACACGGGACAGTCGAGGAAGAACGCGCCGCGCTCGCGCACGCGCTCCGCCATCGCCACGCTCGCATCCGGGGCGATCGTGCTGATGTCGGCCCACACGGCGCCCTCCCGCAGGCCGGCCAGCACGCCGTCGTCGCCGCCCGCGGTGGCCTCGATCGCGGCGGTGTTCGTGAGCATCGTGAACAGTACGTCGACCGACGCCGCGAGCTCGCGCGGCGTGTCCGCCCACCCCATGCCGGCGTCGATCAGCGGCTGCGCCTTCTCCTTCGTCCGGTTCCAGCCCACGACCTCGTAGCCGGCGTCGAGCAGCCGCTGTGCGATGCCCGCGCCCATCGCGCCGAGCCCGGCGAAGCCGATGCGTTGTGTCTCGCTCACGGGCGCGAGCGTATTGGTCCCGCGGCCCGTTCGAGTCGCCGGGCCATCGCCCGCAGGCGCTCGGCCAGCTCGGGCGGCTCGTGGACGTCGAAGTCGACGCCGAACATGGCGATCCTCAGGGCGAGCCAGTCGAGGTCGTCGTCGCCCGTGCGGTACTCGCAGGTGTGCTCGTCGATCGGCTCGACCGGTCCCCAGTGGGAGGGGAACCGCTTGCGGATCTCCTCGGCCGGGGCGTGAAGCGTGACCCGGGCCTCGAAGCGATGCGTCCAGGCGGACATGCTCTTGGCGATGTAGTCCGCGGCGTCCTTCGCAGGCAGCGCCCGCGCCGGCGCGCGAACGCCGGTCGCCGCCGGCCCCGTGAGGCGGTCGACCCGGAAGGTTCGCCAGTCGCGCCGGCCGCGATCCCAGGCCACGAGGTACCAGCGCCGCCCGAGGTTGACGAGCGAGTGCGGCTCAACCTCGCGGCGGCTCGCCGCGCCGTCGCGGCCGCGGTAGCCGAAGCGGAGGCACTCGGAGTCGCGGCACGCCGTGGCGATGACGGTGAGGCTCTGCGGGTCGACGGTCGGCCCGTCCGCGGGGAGCGTCAGCGTGGCGGACTGCAGCGCCCGCACGCGGCGGCGCAGGTGCGCCGGCAGCACCTGCTCGAGCTTCACCAGGGCACGGACCGAAGTCTCCTCGATCCCCGTGACCGACGCCCGGGCGGCGGTGCGGAGCCCCACGGCGATGGCGATCGCCTCGTCGTCGTCGAGCAGGAGCGGCGGCATTGCGGTGCCGGCGCGCAGGCGGTACCCGCCGGCCGGGCCCGTGAGCGACTCGACGGGGTAGCCGAGCTGGCGGAGGCGCTCGACGT
>JBKGUS010000194.1:0-15914 GCA_046462295.1 Thermoleophilaceae bacterium
GGCCCCAACCCCGGCGTCCCGGCGGCGCCCATCCGCGACGCCGCCTCGGGCGGCGAGCTGTCGCGCGTGATGCTCGCGCTGATGACGGTGGCCGGGGCGGGCGAGTCCCGCACGCTGGTGTTCGACGAGGTGGACGCCGGCGTGGGCGGGCAGACCGCGCGCGCGGTGGGCGAGCGGGTGCGGGCGCTCGGAGAGACGCGCCAGGTGCTCTGCATCACCCACCTGCCTCAGATCGCGGCGCTCGCGACGAGCCACTTCCGGATCGAGAAGTCCGCCTCCGACGACACCGCCCTTACCACCGTCGAGGAGATCGCCGGGGAGGGCGTGGTCGAGGAGCTCGTCCGGATGCTGGGCGCCGAGAGCTCTGACGGCGCCGCCCGCAAGCACGCCGAGGAGCTCCTGGCGGCGGCGTGAGCGGTCGCTTCGACCGTTCCGCCTCCGGCCCGGGTAGACTGGATATCCCAGAGTTGCCTGTGCCCCAAAGCCGCCCGGAAACCCGTTTCGTATTTGTCACCGGCGGCGTCGTCTCCGCGCTCGGGAAGGGCATAGCGGCCGCCTCGCTGGGTCACCTGCTGGTCGCCCGCGGCCTGTCCGTGACGATCCAGAAGTTCGACCCGTACATCAACGTGGACCCGGGCACGATGAGCCCGTTCCAGCACGGCGAGGTGTTCGTCACCGAGGACGGCGCAGAGACCGACCTCGACCTCGGCCACTACGAGCGCTTCACCGACGTCAACACGAGCCGAGCCTCCAACGCCACGGCCGGGGCGATCTACAACTCCGTCATCCGGCGCGAGCGCCGCGGCGACTACCTCGGCGGCACCGTCCAGGTGATCCCTCACATCACCGACGAGATCAAGAACCGCATCCGGCTGGTGGCGGAGTCGGCCGACGTCGACATGGTCATCACGGAGATCGGCGGGACGGTCGGAGATATCGAGTCGCTCCCCTTCCTCGAGGCGCTGCGCCAGTTCCACTCCGACCTGGGCCGCGACCGGTGCATGTTCGTCCACCTGACGCTGGTCCCGTTCCTGGGCCACGCGGGCGAGCTGAAGACGAAGCCGACCCAGCACTCGGTGCAGGAGCTGCGCCGGATCGGCATCCAGCCCCACATGGTCATGTGCCGCGCCGAGGAGCCGCTCGGCAAGGACATCCGCGAGAAGATCGCGCTGTTCGCGAACCTGCCGGTGCAGTCGGTGGTGTCGGCGCAGGATGTCGACTCCATCTACAAGGTCCCGCTCGAGTTCGAGCGCGAGGGGGTGGCCGACCGCGTGCTCGATCACTTCCGCATGGGCACCTCGCCGCCTGACCTGTCGGACTGGAAGGGCCTGGTGGACCGGATCGCGTCCGCCTCGGCGCCGGTGCGAATCGCGCTTGTCGGCAAGTACAACCAGCTGGCCGACGCCTACCTGTCGGTGATCGAGGCGCTCAAGCACGCCGGCACTCATCACGGCGGGCGGGTGGAGGTGCACTGGGTCGACTCCGAGCGGCTCACCGACGGCGAGGTCGAGGCGGAGCTCGCCACCTGCGACGGCATCCTGGTGCCGGGCGGCTTCGGCGTGCGCGGAATCGAGGGCAAGATCAAGGCGGCCCGCTTCGCGCGCGAGCACGGCGTGCCGTACCTGGGGATCTGCCTCGGGATGCAGATCGCCGTCTCCGAGTTCGCCCGTCACGTGGCCGGCATGGACGGCGCCAACTCGACCGAGTTCGACCCGGAGACCCCGTACCCGGTGATCGACCTCCTGCCCGAGCAGAAGGAGGTCAGGGACATGGGCGGCACGATGCGGCTGGGCGCCGACCCGGTCAAGCTCCACGAGGGCACCCGGGCGCGCGAGATCTACGGGGAGGCCGTGATCTACGAGCGCCACAGGCACCGCTACGAGGTCAACAACTTCCTGCGCAAGCGGCTGGAGCACGCGGGCCTGGTCTTCTCCGGGACATCACCGGACGACCGCCTCGTGGAGGTGATCGAGCTGCCCGACCACCGGTTCTTCGTGGCGTCGCAGTACCACCCGGAGTTCAAGTCACGCCCGCTCCGCCCGCAGCCGCTGTTCCGCGAGTTCGTGGGCGCGGCCCTGGAGCGCGCCGGAGAGCGCGCGCCCGAGGTGGAGCCGCAGGTGCGCGCGGAGTCGCACGCGTAGCGCGCGCCCGAAGTGGAGCCGCAGGTGCGCGCGGAGTCGCACGCGTAGCGCCCGCCCGTCGGGCAGCCCGCGCCCGCCTCGCGCCCGCCTTCTTAAGCCGCCCAGCTCACCTCGAGCTCGCCGCCGAGGAACCCGGCCAGCCGCTCCGCTTCGGCCTCGGCCTGCGTCCGGGCCCACTTCGGCAGCTTCCCGAACGGCTCCATCGTGACGGTCAGCCGCTTGCCCTTCCGCTCGTGCTTCCACACCCCGTCCATCCGGCCGTTCACGAGCAGTACCGGCGAGATCCAGCCCTGGTTGCGGTAGACGCGCTTCTTCTCCGCCGGGTCGAGCAGCGCGGCCGCGTCGCGGGTGGCGCCGATCACCCACATGTCGAAGCCCGGCAGCAGCCGGACCAGCCGCTCGGGCCGCTCCTCGCGCGCCGCCTGCTGCGCGTGCTCCCGCAGCATCCAGCCGCCCGTACCCTCCACCTCGACCTCGACGGCCTCGTCGCCCAGCGCCTTCAGCATCCGCCCGGCCCGGGCCGGCTGCACGCTCCACCAGCGCGCCAGGTCCTCCCGGGCCGCCGGGCCGAACGCGCCCAGGTGGCGGCGTGTCACCTCTCGCAGCGCCTCCTCTCCCTCGCCGGTGGCGATCGACCGCCCGAGCCAGCTGTCGGGCCGGGTGAACGTGACCTTCTGGCCGTCGTTCGGGCCGAAGCAGAGGCGTCCACGAAACGACGCCGGCTTGAGGTAGGGCCCCCAGCTGCCCTGCACCTTGTCCGCGAGCTCCGGCTCGCCCGCGATCCGCGCCACCGCCGCGCCCAGCTCCTCGCGGGTGAGCGGGCGGCCGTCGAGGGCGTCGCCGATGGCGGCGACCAGCAGCTCGAGCTGCTCCGCAGTGATGTCGAAGGCCTTCAGCCAGGCCTTCTTCATGTAGTGGTCGTAGGTGCCGAGCGCGCTCAGCCAGGTGTCGAGCTCGGAGGCGGGGAGCAGGTGGAGCGTGCCTCGCATGGCCCAGAGCTTCACGAGCGTGCGGTCCTCCCAGAGGGCCTTCGCGACGGCCTCGCGCTCGAGGCCGTCGATGCGGGCGTGGAGGGTGAGCTCGGCGGAGGACATCACCTGGGCGTGGAGGCCGCCGATGCGGCTGACCACTTCGAGCAGCTCGGCCGGCGCTGCCCGCTCGATGAGGTGGTGACGGCGCATCCGCCAGGCGAGCGCCTGCGGCCAGGTGAGCTTGATCGCCATCGAACAGAAGCTAGTGAGGGGTGTTCGGGAAGCGACTGTCCCGCCTAGCGGGCCTATGTCCCCAAAAGTCGGGACCGTCCCTCCCTTTATTGCTCGTAGTTCGCGCCACCGCGCGCCCCCGATACCGTTCCGGCCCGTGAGACCCGCCTCCCCGCAGGAGCGCGAGCGCCTGCTGGATGACTTCATCCGCCTCTGCGAGATCGAGAGCCCCTCGAAGCGCGAGCGCAACGTCGCCGAAGCCGTACGCACCGAGCTCGCACAGCTCGGCCTCGAGGT
This sequence comes from Thermoleophilaceae bacterium, assembly GCA_046462295.1. Classification (GTDB taxonomy): domain Bacteria; phylum Actinomycetota; class Thermoleophilia; order Solirubrobacterales; family Thermoleophilaceae; genus JACVRW01. The sequence continues at coordinate 3,641 of JBKGUS010000194.1, forward strand.
GGAAGAGGACGACAGCGGCCGCGACACCGGCTCGGAGGCCGGCAACCTGCTGGCGCGGATCCCCGGCCCAGGCGGCGCCCGCACCATCCTCCTCTGCGCCCATCTCGACACCGTCCCGCTCAACGGCCCGATCGAGGTGATCCGCGAGAACGGGGTCCTCACCAACCGCCACGAGGCCATCCTCGGCGCCGACAACAAGGCCGCCGTGGCCACCATCCTCGGCACGGCGCGGCGGCTCGTCAGGGAGGGATCGCCGGTCGGCGTGGAGCTCCTCTTCACCACGTGCGAGGAGCTCGCCCTGGCCGGCGCCAAGGCGTTCGACCGCGGCCGCCTGCGCTCCGACTTCGGCTATGTGTTCGACCACGCCTCGCCGGTCGGCGAGCTCGTCACCGCGTCGCCCACCTACTACCGGCTCGACGTCGAGTTCCGCGGCCAGGCCGCCCACGCCGGCATCCGCCCGGAGAGCGGCCGCAACGCGATCGCAGCGGCCGCCCACGCGCTCGCGGCCATGCGCATCGGTCGCCTCGACCCCGGTACCACCGCCAACATCGGCCAGATCGCGGGCGGCACCGCGGCCAACGTCGTGGCCGAGCGCTGCCAGGTCGTGCTCGAGGCCCGCAGCCTCGACGACACCCGCGCCGGCGAGGTCGTGAGCTCGATGGTCGACGCCGTGACCGAGGCCGCCAGCGAGGCCGACTGTGACGCCGAGACGGCCGTCGAGCGTCACTTCCAGGCCTACCGCTTCGCCCGCACCGCCCCCGTTGTGGAGGTCGCGGCCGAGGCGCTCAGGAAGCACCGAATCGAGCCGGTCTACATCAACACCGGAGGCGGCAGCGACGCCAACGCCCTCGTCTCCGCCGGCCTCCCCGTGCTGAATGTCGCGAACGGCACCGAGCGCAACCACGAGCCGACCGAGTCGGTGACGGTGGAGGCGCTCGAGCAGATCCTCGACATAACGCTCGCGATCGTGGAGGAGGCCGCGCGGTGAGCCTCGAGCGCGTCGGCAGCAGGACCGTCTGGGAGGGAAGGATTGCCACCGTCCGCGTCGACCGCTTCCGCTACGACGACGGCGAGGAGGCCGACCGCGAGATCGTGGCGCACCCCGGCTCGGTTGCCGTCGTGGCGTTCGACGGCGAGCGCCTCTTCCTGGTCCGCCAGCCGCGCGAGGCGGTGGGTGAGCCGTCCCTGCTCGAGCTGCCCGCCGGCAAGCTCGACGAGGACGGGGAGGATCCCCTCGACACGGCCAAGCGCGAGCTCGCCGAGGAGATCGGCAAGGGCGCGCGGACGTGGCGGCACCTCGCGAGCTTCTACACCTCTCCGGGGTTCGCCGACGAGGAGTGCCACCTGTACCTCGCCACCGACCTCCACGACGAGCCGGCCGAGGCCGCCGAGGAGGAGCGGATCGAGATCGAGGAGGTCCCGCTGGCCGACCTCGACCAGGTGATCCAGGGCTGCCGCGACGCCAAGTCGCTCGCCGGGCTCCTCTGGTTCAAGGCCTACGTCGCCTGACGCGCATCTTGCAGCGTCAAGGGATGCCGGCCGCTCGCACGAACCGAGTGGTGCATGGCAACGATCGAAAAGCCAGTCTCGGAACGCCGGCACGAGCACCTGATGCTCGACTTCCTCGCCTATCTCGAGTTCGAGCGCGGCCTGTCGCGCAACACGCTCGAGGCCTACCGCGGCGACCTGCTGCAGTTCGGGCGCTTCCTCGAGGAGCGGAGCACCACGGCCGTGGACGCCGACATAGCCGACATCAGCGACTTCCTCACCCGGCTCGCGACCGGCGACGCCGACCACCGGCCGGCCTCGCCCGCCACGATCCACCGCAAGTCGGCCTGCCTGCGCTCCTTCTATCGCCACCTGCGCCGCGAGGGCCTGCGCGACTCCGACCCGACCGCCGGCCTGAGCGCACCGCGCCGCAGCCGCAAGCTGCCGCACGTGCTCACCCGCGGGGAGATCGACCGCCTGCTGTCGCAGCCCCGCGGCACCGACCCGCACGCCCTGCGCGACCGCGCCCTGCTGGAGCTGATGTACGCCTGCGGTCTGCGCGCCTCCGAGGCGATCGGCCTCGAGCTGGGCGACGTGGACCTGGAGGAGCGCGTGCTGCGGACCCGCGGCAAGGGCTCGAAGGAGCGCATCGTGCCGATCGGGCAGGCGGCGCTGAGAGCCGTGCGCATCTACCTCGAGCGCGGCCGGCCCGGCCTCGTCAAGGACGGCGCCGAGGCGCACCTGTTCGTGAACTTCCGCGGCGGGCCGCTGACCCGCCAGGGCCTCTACAAGATCGTCCGCCGCCACGCCACGAGCGCGGGGCTGGCGGACCGCATGAGCCCGCACACGCTCCGGCACACCTTCGCCACGCACCTGCTGGCGGGTGGCTGCGACCTCCGCTCGGTGCAGGAGATGCTCGGGCACGCCGACGTCTCGACCACACAGCTCTACACGCACCTGTCGAGCGAGCGGCTGAAGGACGTGTACTTCCGGGCGCACCCCCGGGCCACCGCGGGCTGACTAGTCTCGGGCGGGGATGCCCGAGCTTCCCGAGGTAGAGACGATTCGCCGCCAGCTGGCGCCCGCACTGGAGGGGCGTCGCCTGGAGCGGATCGAGGTTCGCGACCCACGCTGGTGCGAGCCGGCGCCTCCGGAGGCCGTCGCCGACGCGCTGAACGGACGGCTCGTCGAGCGGCTCGGAAGGCGTGGGAAGTATCTCGTCGTCTCCTTCGAAGACGACGTGCATCTCGTAATGCATCTCCGCATGACCGGCAACCTGCTGCTCGTGCCCGCCGGCGCCGACGAGCCGGGGCATCTGAGGGTGGTGATGGACCTGGACGACGGCAAGCGCCTCCTCTTCGTCGACGTACGCCGCTTCGGCACGGGCGACGTCCTGCTCGGCAGCGACGCCCTGGCCGAGTACTTCGCCTCGCGGCTCGGAGTCGAGCCGCTCAGCCCTGATTTCACGGCCGACGCCCTCCGCGCCCTCGCGCGCGGCCGCAGGCAGCCGGTGAAGGCGTTCCTGCTCACGCAGGAGCGGGTGGCGGGCGTGGGGAACATCTACGCGGACGAGGCGCTCTTCCGCGCCCGGATCCACCCACTGCGGCCGGTGGGCACCCTGAAGCGCCCGCAGGTGGAGGCCCTCAGGGACGCCGTGGTGGACACGCTCGAGGCGGGCATCGACGCCAAGGGCGCCTCGATCGACGACTACCGCCACGTGGACGGCGCGCAGGGCTCCTTCCAGGACCGGTTCCTCGTCCACACGCGCGACGGCGAGCCCTGCCCGCGCTGCGGCACGACGATCCGGAAGCTGCGCGCCGCCGGGCGCGGAACCTACGTGTGCCCCCGTTGCCAGCGAGGCCCGAAGCAGCCGGCTCGGACGGCTGCGCAGGGTGCGGACTAGCGTGCGCCGCCGTAGGGTTGGTCGATGAGCAAGTACTTCCGGGGCGGCGACGGCCCGCCGCTCGTGCTGGTCCACGGCTACGCCAACACGTGGCGCGTCTGGGAGCCGGTGCTGCCGGCGCTCACCGAGCATCACGACGTGCTGGCGCCGACCCTCTGCGGTCACTTCGAGGGCGAGCCGCTCGCCGAGGGCGTCGAGGCCACCGTCGGCGTGCTCACCGACGGGGTGGAGCGGGCCATGGACGCCGCCGGGTTCGAGACGGCGCACCTGTGCGGCAACTCCCTCGGCGGCTGGATCGCGCTCGACCTGGGGCGCCGCGGCCGTGCCCGCTCGGTCAACTGCCTCGCGCCCGCCGGCGGCTGGGAGCACGGCTCGCGCGCGGAGCGCCGCCTGAGGCGCCTGTTCACGATCGGGCGGAAGCTGAACGACAGGTTCCTGCCCTACGCCGAGCGGCTCGTCCGGCGCCCGCGCGTGCGCAAGCTGATGTTCCGCGACGTGATGCGCCATCCCGAGCGCCTCAGCCCCGCGCAGGCGGCGGCGCGCATGGAGGCGATGACCGGCTGCACCGTCTACTGGGAGCTGATGGACACGATCATGCGCGACGGGCCGCCGGACTGGCTCGGCGAGGTGGACGCGCCGACGCTCGTGGCCTGGCCCGAGTTCGACAGGATCCTCCCGGAGAAGGGGCACTCGGAGCCGTTCCGCAAGCTGGTGCGCGGCGCGGAGTGGCGCACCCTGCCGGGCGTGGGTCACGTGCCGATGGCCGACGACCCCGGGCTCGTGTCGCGCACGATCCTGGACTGGGCTCAGGCGGCCAGCAGGTCTTCGAGCATCCCCGCGCGCTCGGCCTCGAGCAGCTCGCGGAAGCCGCCGATCGCCCGCGCCCCCACGACGATCTGAGGGAAGGTCATCTGGCCCGTCAGGGCGATGAGGTCGGCGCGACCGGTGGGGTCCTTGGCGAGGTTGATCTCCCGATACTCGACGCCGCGTGCCTGCAGCAGCGCCTTCGCCTGGCGGCAGAAGCCGCAGGGTTCGGTCGTATATAGGACCACGTGCCCATTCTCGTCCGCCATCCCCTTCAAAGTCTATGGATGTGGGCCGTTCGTACAAGACGGAAGCGGTCGTTCTGCGCTCAATCCGCTACGGCGAGGCCGACCGCGTGCTCCATCTCTACACCCCCGACCGCGGCCGGGTGGGGGCGGTGGCCAAGGGCGTGCGGAGGGTCAAGTCGCGGCTCGGCGGCCGGCTCGAGCCGCTCAGCCGGGTCCTACTCGTGATGCACGAGGGCCGCGGCGAGCTGTCGACGATCAGCCAGGCCGACAGCGTCCACTCCCACCCGGCGCTGCGCGAGCGGCGCGCCTCGCTCGAGCGCGCCACGCAGGCCTGCGAGGCGGTGCTGCGGCTGCTCGACTCGACCGAGCCGAACCGCCCCGCCTACAACCTGCTCTGCCACGAGCTGGCGCTGCTCGACGCGAGCGCCGAGGCCGCCGGCCGCGCCCAGGCACTCGCCTTCCGGCTCAAGCTGCTGCTGGCGGCCGGCTTCGCCCCCGAGCTGGCGTCGTGCGCCGCCTGTGGGGAGACGCAGCATCTGGGAGCATTCTCGCCGAGCGCGGGCGGGGTCGTCTGCGCCGGCTGCGAGGCGGGCTCGTTCCCGCTCGGCGAGGAGGCGCACCGCTTCCTGGTCGGCGCGTTGGCGCGGCCGCTGTCGGAGGCGCCGCCGGCGCCGGAGACCGCGCTGTCGCAGGCGGACCGCGCGATCGCCGAGACGCTCGAGTACCACGCGCACGTGCGGCTGCGCCGGGTCACTTAGGATCCGCCCGTGCCCGACAAGTTGGTGTACGACTTCGCCGAGGGGTCGAAGGACATGCGGGAGCTCCTGGGTGGAAAGGGCGCCAACGTCGCTGAGATGACGCGGGTGCTCGGCCAGGATCGGGTGCCAGCCGGCTTCACCATCACCACCGAGGCATGCGTCCGGTACATGAAGGACGGTGGCCTGCCGGACGACGAGATCGCCGCCGCGCTCGAGCGGCTCGAGGAGCAGGCCGGCAAGCAGCTCGGCGATCCCGAGGACCCGTTGCTGGTGTCGGTGCGAAGCGGCGCGCGGGAGTCGATGCCGGGCATGCTCGACACGGTCTTGAACCTGGGCCTGAACGACGAGTCGGTGGAGGGGCTCGGCGGCGACCGCTTCGCCTGGGACTCCTACCGGCGCTTCGTGCAGATGTTCGGGAACGTGTGCCGCGGCATCCCCGGCGACCGCTTCGAGGAGCTGATCAAGGAGCGCAAGGGCGAGGCCGGGGTCGAGGAGGACGTGGAGCTCGGCGTGGACGACCTGAAGGCGCTCACCGCCGACTTCCAGCGCGTCTTCCGCGACGAGACCGGCGACGACTTCCCGCAGGAGCCGCTCGAGCAACTGCGGCAGGCGATCGGCGCGGTGTTCGACTCGTGGACCGGCGAGCGCGCCGTGCAGTACCGGCGCATCAACCAGATCCCCGACGAGTGGGGCACCGCGGTGAACGTGCAGCAGATGGTGTTCGGGAACCGTGGCGAGCGCTCGTGCAGCGGGGTGGCCTTCTCGCGCGACGAGCTGACCGGTGAGCCGAAGCCCTCCGGGGACTTCCTGCCGAACGCGCAGGGCGAGGACGTGGTCTCGGGCGTGCGCACCCCGCGCGACCTGCACGAGATGAAGGACTCCATGCCCGAGGCCTACGACGAGCTGATGGAGATCCTGCGCACGCTCGAGGAGCACTACCGGGACATGCAGGACACCGAGTTCACCGTGGAGGAGGGCTCGCTGTACATGCTCCAGACCCGCAACGCCAAGCGGCCGGCTCAGGCGGCGGTGCGGTTCGCGGTGGACGCGGTCGAGGAGGGGCTGCTCGAGAAGGCGGAGGCGATCGCGACGATCGACGCGGCCAAGCTCGACGCGCTGCTCCACCCAGGCTTCGCCCCCGACGCCGAGTTCGAGACGCTCGCCGAGGGCGTGGCGGCCTCGCCCGGCGCCGCGCGGGGCGAGATCGTGTTCACCGCCCACGGCGCGGTCGAGGCGGCGGCCGACGGCCGCGACGTGATCCTCGTCAGGCCGTTCACCGAGGCCGACGACGTGGCCGGCTTCCACGCCGCCAAGGGGATCCTCACGGCCGAGGGCGGCAAGGCGAGCCACGCTGCGCTCGTTGCGCGCGGGATGGGCAAGCCGTGCGTGTCGGGCGCGTCGGCGCTCGAGATCGACCTGCACGCGAAGCGGGTGCGCGTGAACGGGAGGGAGCTCGGCGAGGGCGAGGTGATCGCGATCGACGGGACCGCCGGGATCGTGACGGCGGACGAGGTGCCGCTCGAGGAGCCCAAGATGGGCGAGGAGTTCGAGACCGTGCTCGCCTGGGCGGACGAGATCCGCACCCTCGGCGTGCGCGCCAACGCTGACGCGCCCGAGGACGCGGCCAAGGCGCGCGAGTTCGGCGCCGAGGGCATCGGGCTGTGCCGCACCGAGCACATGTTCGTGGCCGAGGACCGCCAGCCGAAGATGCGGGCGATGATCATGGCCGGGTCCGAGGAGGAGCGCCGCGCCGCGCTCGAGGAGCTCCTGCCGCTCCAGCAGGAGGACTTCGAGGGCCTGTTCGAGCAGATGAAGGGCCTGCCGGTCACGATCCGGCTGCTCGACCCGCCGCTGCACGAGTTCATGCCACAGGCCGAGGAGGTGGCGCAGGACGTCGAGCGGGCCCGGATCGAGGAGTCGGACGAGCTGGAGGAGCTGGAGCACACGCTCGAGCGGATCCACTCGCTGGCGGAGACCAACCCGATGCTCGGCACTCGCGGCGTGCGCCTCGGGATCCTCCACCCGGAGGTCTACGAGATGCAGATCCGGGCGATCGTGCGCGCCGCGCTCGCTGTGCCCGACCCGCCCGAGGTCGAGATCATGATCCCGCTGGTCGCGTACGAGAAGGAGCTCCAGCTCATGCGCGGGCTCGTGGAGCGGGTCGTCGAGCAGGAGGGAGGCTCAGAGCTGCGCGTGCACATCGGCACGATGATCGAGCTGCCGCGGGCCTGCTTCGTGGCCGACCGCATCGCGGAGGTCGCCGACTTCTTCTCGTTCGGCACCAACGACCTCACCCAGACCGCGCTCGGCTTCTCGCGCGACGACGTGGAGGGCCGCTTCCTGAACCGCTACGTCGAGACCAAGATCGTCGGGCGCAGCCCGTTCGAGACGATCGACCAGCCCGGCGTGGGGTGGCTGGTGCGGCTCGCGGCGTGGGTCGGACGCGAGGCGAAGCCGGACCTGGGGCTCGGCATCTGCGGCGAGCACGGCGGCGATCCGGAGTCGATCGAGTTCTTCCAGCTCGCCGGACTCGACTACGTGAGCTGCTCGCCGTACCGGGTGCCGATCGCCCGAGTCGCCGCCGCGCAGAGCGCAATCGCCGCAGAGTCTCATTCGTAGGCGGTAGGTTCCCCGCCCATGACTCCGCGCCGCCTGCCTCTGCTCATCGCCGCCACCACCGCTCTACTCGCGATCGCCACCGGCGTGGCGGTCGGACACGTCGAGCGGAGCTCCTACTGGCCCGACCCCGCGCCCGACACGAGCGTGCGGCCCGCGGCGGGCGGGAAGGTGCCGAAGGCGCGGGGCCTGGCGTCGGCGCTCAGGCGAAGGGCGCGCGGCGACACCTATGTCGTCTGCAAGTCGAACTCGGTGCGCAAGGCGATGCGCTCGATCCGGAGCGCGCGCAGGAAGGGCTGGAGGGTCCGGCCCACGGCGCGCAAGCGCAAGCTGTCGAAGAAGGCCGGCCGGCGGCTCACCCGGATCAACCGGCGCCTCGCCGACCGGTGCCGGTTCCGTCACATCCAGGCGGCGGTGAACCGGGCCGGGAACAACGACCGCATCGTCGTCATGCCCGGTGTCTACCTCGAGGAGCCCTCGCGCCGCAAGCCGACCAACGACCCGAGCTGCGCGCAGTACGAGGAGGAGTCGGAGAACGGCGCGGGCGCGGCCACCTACCGCTATCAGGTCGAGTGCCCGAACGACCAGAACCTGATCTTCGTGCAGGGCAGGAAGCTGACGAACGAGCCCGTGCCCTTCCCCCCGCGCGCGGACCGGCGCGGCATCCCGGACGAGGGCCGCTGCGTCCGCTGCAACCTCCAGATCGAGGGGTCGGGGGTGAAGGCCGAGGACGTGGTCGTCGACCTCGCGAAGAACCCGCGGGCGGCCAAGCTGCGCGGCCCGGCGGCGCCGCTCAAGGAGGTCGGGATCCGGGCCGACCGGACCGACGGGTTCGTGCTGCGGAACATGACCTTCGCGCACTCGAAGGAACACGGCATCTACGTGCACGAGACGGATGGCTACCTGCTTGCCCGCGTCAAGCTCTTCTACAACCAGGAGTACGGCACGCTCACCTTCACCTCGGACCACGGGGTGACGAAGGACTGCGAGGCGATGGGGTCGGGCGACGCCGGCGTCTACCCGGGTGCGGCGCCCGAGACCAGCGAGCAAACGGCCGAGGGCTCCCGGCGCCTGAACCAGCTGATCACGCGCTGCGACGTGCACCACAACACGATCGGCTACTCGGGCACGATGGGCAACGCCACCCGGGTGGTGAACAACAACTTCTACGACAACTCGACCGGCATCACCACCGACTCCTTCTTCGCCGGCGGGCACCCGGGCTACCCGCAGGACGGCGCGGTGTTCGAGAACAACAACATCTACTCGAACAACTTCAACTCCTACGAGGAGGGGTCGGACGTGGAGCCGCGCGTGCCGGTGCCGGTGGGCACCGGCATCATGATCGCGGGCGGCAACGGCAACGAGATCCGCGGCAATCGGATCTGGGACAACTGGCGCCGCGGCACCATGCTGTTCCACGTGCCGGACACGCTGTCGAACTCGAGCGGCACGAACTCCGTGTCGCACCGGAACCGCCAGCACGGCAACGTCATGGGCCTGGCGCCGAACGGCGACCGGCTTCCGAACGGGGTGGACTTCTGGTGGGACGACGCAGTCGCCCAGGAGGACAACTGCTGGTTCGACAACGGCAGCGTGACGTCGTCGCCGCCGGCCCCGATCCTCCCGGAGAGCTGCGAGAACGTGAGCACGGGCGCCACCTACGGCACGCAGGCGGCCGAGCTGCTCGCCTGCGCGGGGTCGATCGGCTCCGACAGCTACGACCCGAACGCCTGCGCGTGGTTCCGCACGCCGCCGCGCCCGTCGGGCTCGGGCCAGGCCTCCCAGGCGCTGCCGCTGCCGCTGGCTTCGGCCGCGTCCCCTCGCGCACGGCTCACGGCTCCGTTCACGGACTTCTGCGTGCGCACGGGCACCACGCTCAGCTGCGCCCCGTTCCGCGACCGGCTGTGAGGTGGGCCGTCGCCGCGCTCTGCGCCGCCGTCCTCGTGGCGGGGTGCGGCGGCGGCGACCCGCCTGAGCGGGCGGCCGGGCCGGCGGACGGGCCGCTCGACCGGGAGGCCCGCCTGCAGACGGCGACCTGCCGCGACTGGCGCGCGGCTCCGGCGCACCAGCGCCGCAACACCGTCGACCGGCTCGAGGAGGTGGCCGCGGGACCGCGCAAGGAGGGCGTGACGCTCCAGGACGACGTGGCCTACGAGACCCTCCAGGCCCGCTGCAAGCCAGAGTTCGCGCGCGGCTTCCTGCTCTACCACCTGTACAACAGCGCCGCCGGGTTCAGGTCGCTCGCGGAGGAGGTCGCGAGGGAGCACTAGGTAGGCTCGCCACGGCATGGCGCATGCCTTCGCCCGATCGAGCTTCCGCGCACGCGTGGAGCGGAACGAGGAGCAGCTCTCCCCGCTCGCGACACGCTCGTACCCGGCGCTTCGGGAGCTGCCGGAGCCGGACTCGGACCACCGCACGCCGTTCCAGCGCGACCGCGACCGGATCGTGCACTCCAAGGCGTTCAGGCGGCTCAAGCACAAGACGCAGGTCTTCATCGCGCCCGAGGGCGACCACTACCGGACCCGCCTGACCCACACGCTCGAGGCGTGCGGGATCGCCCGCAACGTCGCACGGGCGCTCGGGCTGAACGAAGACCTGACCGAGGCGATCGGGCTCGGGCACGACCTGGGGCACCCGCCGTTCGGCCACGTAGGCGAGGCGGTGCTCGACGAGTGCGTGCGTTCGCGCTGGGGCCACGCGTTCCGCCACAACGAGCACTCGCTGAGGGTGGTCGAGCGGATCGAGAGCCTCAACCTGACGAAGCCTGTGCGCGACGGGATCCTGCGCCACACCGGGCCCACGACCCCGGCAAGCCTCGAGGGCCGGATCGTGCGGGTGGTCGACCGGATCGCCTACATCAACCACGACATCGACGACGCCCTGCGGGCCGGCGTGCTTCGCTTCGAGGACCTGCCGCGGCCGGAGATCGAGCTGCTCGGCTCCACGGGATCCGAGCGGATCGAGACGCTCGTGGTGGACCTGCTCGACCGCTCGGAGGAGGCCGGCGACATCGTGCAGGGGGAGGAAGTGGGCGGCGCGATGCTTCGCCTTCGGGAGTTCATGTTCGAGCGGGTGTACCTGGCGCCGGACGCGCAGCCCGACAAGCCTCACATCGAGGGCATGCTGCGCGCGCTGTTCGACCACTACGTGGAGAACCCGCCGCCCCCGCTGACGGCGGACGCGTCAGACGAGCAGCGCGTGGTCGACTGGCTTGCGGGGATGACCGACCGCTTCGCGACAAAAGCGTTCGTGGGGCTCTGATGGGGCTCTTCACGCGGGAATCGATCGACCGGCTGCGCGACGCGGTCGACATGGTCGAGCTGGTGGGGACCAAGACCGACCTGCGGCGGGTGGGGTCGCGCTTCACGGGCCTGTGCCCGTTCCACGACGAGCGGACGCCGTCGTTCTCCGTCAACGCGGCGGACAAGCTCTTCTACTGCTTCGGGTGCCAGGCCAAGGGCGACGCGATCGGATTCGTCGAGCAGGCCGAGGGGCTCGACTTCGTGGACGCGGTGGAGATGCTTGCGGACCGCTACGGGGTGCAGCTGGAACGGGAGAACGACGACCCGCGGGCCGAGGAGCGGCGCCGGCGCCGCGCGCGCCTGCATTCGCTGCTCGACCGCGCGGCGCGCTACTACTCGACCTACCTCTGGGAAGCCGCCGAGGCGGCCCCGGCGCGCGAATACCTCGCGGGCCGCGGGCTGTCCGAGGAGATCCTGCGCGAGTTCCGGATCGGATACTCGCCAAGCGCGTGGGACAGGATGATCGTGCGGGCCCAGGAGGGCGGGTTCAGGGCGGAGGAGCTGGTGGGCGCCGGCCTTGCACAGCGTGGGCGACAGGGTGGCCTCTACGACCGCTTCCGGAGCCGCATCATGTTCCCGCTGGCGGACCGCCGCGGACAGGTGCTCGGCTTCGGGGCGCGGGCGATGGGCGAGGGGCGCGGGCCCAAGTACCTGAACAGCTCGGAGAGCGACGTCTACCACAAGGGGCGCCAGCTGTTCGGCATCGACGTGGCACGGGCGCACGCGGCGAAGAGCGGTCGGATCGTGGTCGCTGAGGGTTATACCGACGTGTTGGCTCTTCATCAGGCCGGGATCCAGGAATCGGTCGCGATAATGGGCACCGCGCTGACAGCGGAGCAGATGGCCGAGCTGGGCAAGGCCGCGAACCTCGTGATCCTCGCCCTCGACGCCGATCGGTCGGGCCAGGAGGCCATGCTGCGGGCGGCGCGCACAGGTGGCGGCGCCACGCTGCGTGTGGTGGAGATGCCCGCAGGGAAGGACCCGGCCGATCTGATCGCGGCGGGAGAGGCCGACTCCTTCCGGGAGCGGCTCGACGCCGCGCTGCCGATCACGCAGTTTCAGGTTCGCCGCGTTCTTGCCGATGCGGATTTGGACTCCCCGGCCGGGAGGGATCGCGCACTCGAAGAGGCGGCCCGATTGATCGCCGAGCAG
>JBKGUS010000195.1:0-2614 GCA_046462295.1 Thermoleophilaceae bacterium
TCTGGTGGACGCAGGTCGGCCTCGCCGCTTCGCTTGCCCATCGAACACGAAGCCGCACCGGGCGCTGGGGGGCTTCCGTCCGTCGTGCAAAGGGATCGTCTGCGCGGGCCTTCAGTCACGCTCGCTTTCATGCGAGGGGCGCGCAAGCGCGGCGCCCCGGCGGCGAGAGTGCCGCCTCCACGGGAGAGCGGCAGCCTGATCGCAGATGGGTGGAGCTTTGGTTCTCGTCCGGGGCGGGTGTTTGGGGACCGTTGACCGCGACGCCCATTTGCGCGTCGGAGCGGGAGCGCCAGTCGTGTCGGGGACCGTCCACCTGTGAGCGGTCCCAGACGAGTCGGGCATGCATTCGCTCGCTCAGTGGGTGGTGCGGTGGACCTCGCGGCCGCCGAGGCCGCCAGCGCTCCCGACGTTGCCGCCCTCGGTGTTCACGCGGCCAGCGGATGGGCGACTATGCGCGCCTCGATGACCGCGACCCATCCGAGTGCTGGCTTCACCGCGGTGATTCGGTGACCGCCGTGCTCTTCGCGTGCGTTGCCGGGCTGTTCCTCGGGTTGTTGAACGTCACCATGCGTCGCGGTATCGCGCGCGTCGCGGACGTCGACGCCGGCTCCGCGGTGATCGCGACGATCGCGTTCGTGCTCGTCTCGGCGACCGCCTTGGCGTTCGGTGTCGATTTCGACGCTGGCGAGCTCTGGCCGTTCCTGGTGCTCGGGATGTTCGTGCCCGGCCTTTCCCAGTTGCTGGTGGTGCACGCGGTTCAGGCGGCGGGCGCCTCGCGCGCCGGCATCCTGTTTGGGATGGCGCCGCTCTTCTCGGCGGCGGTCGCGATCATTGCCTTCAGTGAGCCCCTGCGGTGGCCGCTGGTGGCGGGCACGCTGCTGGTCGTTGCGGGCGGCGTCGCGCTCGTGTGGGAGGGCGAGCGCCCCGCCGACTACCGCGCCTACGGCGCGGCGCTGGCGGTGGGCGTGGCGGCGGCGTTCGGCCTGCGCGACAACGTCGCGCGCGCGGTGACCGAGGACGTCGCGGCCGAACCGCTCGCACAATCGACGGCCCTCATGCTCGGGGCTTCGATCGCCCTGCTTGCGAACGTCCTGATCCGACCGTCGGCCCTGTCGCGGCTGAGAGCGGCGTTCAGGCCATTCGCGATCTCGGGCGTGGTCATAGGCGTCGCGCAGGCGACTCTCTTCGAGGCACTAGACCGGGCACGTGTGACCGTTGTCGCGCCGCTGGTGGGCACCGGGGTGCTGTGGACCGTGGTGTTCGCCGCGATCTTTCTCGGGCGCACCGAGCTGGTCGGCCGGCGGTTGGTGGTGGTCGCGGTGCTGGTCGTGGCGGGCGGCGCGCTCGTCGGCGCGACGCGCTAGCTGGCCGCAGCGACCTCCACCTCGACCCGGCCTCCAAGCCTGGCCGCGTGCGCGACGAAGTACGCGACCACCATCACGCCAGCGATCAGGGCATCGCGTCTGCCCTAGCGTCGCGCGGCGCGCCTCGTCGCCTCGCCCGGGACCGCGAGCTGACTGAGACCTGGCGACGCTCAGCCGGAGACCGAGCGGCGCACCCCCTCGCGCGAAAGCCGGCCGTCTACCAGGGACCTGTCAGGCTCCCTGCCGATCGCGACGCGGCCCGGGCGGAGTGTCCTTCTAATCGGCCACAACGCCTCGTCGTCGCGGCCCGACCGCGGCTGGTTATCGCTCCGCGCCGAGATCAGGAGCGCGCCCACGTCGTGTCAGCACCGCTGCGCCTCGTCCATTCCGGTCGTCTGACGCTCGACTTGCGAGACGCTCGCAAGCACGCGCGAAAGCGAAAGCCCCGGGGCGGGGCTCGCCGCGAATTGTCAGAAGACCCGTCGCAGAGTGCGAGGATCCGCGCACGGCAGCCGACAGGAGGTACGGCCTGATGGCTGCTGGGACGCGTTCCCGGACGGGCGTCTAGAACGTCGCGCCTACTCGCCGAGGATCCGTCGTCGCCGCCGAGGGCCGGTTCATTGGCACGCACACCGGCGTCATGCGCACGCCGGCAGGCGATGTCGCGACGACGGGGCGGCATGCCCACTTCCGCTGGATGTCGAGTTACGAGGTTCGCGGCGACGAGCTGGCCTCGGAACATCTCTACTTTGATCAGGCCGAGCTGCTCGGCCAGCTCGGACTGATGCCGGCGACCTGAGCGCGCTGCTGCCTTGCGCGAGAGGCGAGCGTCTCGAAGCCCCGTCGACTGGCGCCCGCTGTGGACCACACCCAGGCGTCTGACCCGGACGATCGCCCTCCCACCGCTCCCGCTTGTGCCGCAGAGCAGCGGCGATGGCGCCACTGCCGCCTTTCAACGCCAAGCGACGATGCTGGCGAACGCCAGCGCGTGTGTGCCCGTCGTCGGGACGCGCAGGCCGCAGTTCGCTTTCGCTAGCCGAGGACCTTGCAGACGTCGCGTGTCGACCCGCTGAGCTGGGTGTAGCTGACGAAGTCCCCGTTCTCGTCGAACTCCCACCGTACCCGCCCGGTGGTGAGGAGCAGCTGCCCGGGGGGACGCTCGAACTGGGGGCCGTAGTCGATCTCCGTAAGCGAGCCGTCGGCGTGAAAGTCGAGCAGGACCGGGCCGGGCGACGTCAGATCGACGAACT
>JBKGUS010000196.1:0-2792 GCA_046462295.1 Thermoleophilaceae bacterium
CTTGCGGCGCTGAGTCTGACTCGGCCTCGGGGGCATCAGACACCCGCCCCAAACAGAGTGGAAAAAACGCGAAAAGAGCGTTTGATTCGTGGGGATGACGTCACCCGGCGGTCTTGCGTCCTTTCGGATTGCATAGGCGACCCTCCCCCGTTCACGAAAGAGCTGGGGACTGCCCCTCCGGAGAAATGCATGCGAGCCTCCATGGAGGCGCCCCGCGCGGCGCGGTAAGACTCTCGGGAAAGGAAGGGATCGTGAACTACCAGAGTGGGCCCGCGGAGCCGCGTCCTGAGCGCAGCCGCCCAAGTGGCGTCTACATCAGCGCCGGGGCGATCGTTGCGATCGCAATCATCGTCGTGCTGATCATCCTGGTCTTCTGACCGCCCCCGGACGCTAGTCCCTGCCGTCCCAGCGACGTCGTAGGCGGGATCACCGGATGGGGGGTCGAACCTCCACCAAGTCCGTCCGTCTGCCAAGTGGTCTGGCTTGGGGATGCGGCTCATCGGTGACCGTCCTTCCGATTGCTTGGCTCGAGTCTCTCCGGGAAAGACGCAAATTGCGTGGGTTCTCTGCACCCAGCCGGAGTGTGTGGGCGCCGCCCGAATAATCACCCGTCTGGGCCGGTTGAAATCGCACCCGCCTGAGGGGTAGTCGGTCTCGTCCGGCGCGAAGCTGACCCTCGCCAGGTCATGTGACCGGGGCGAGGAGGAGGGCGGTGCTCGAGGTGCGGCGCTGGGCGGAGATCAGGCGGATGAAGGAGGTCGAGGGGCTCTCGATCCGCGAGATCGCCAAGCGCACCGGACATGACCGCAACACCGTCCGGCGCGCACTGCGACGCGCGGGCCCGCCGCGCTATGAGCGCCCGCCGCGGCCGTCGAAGCTCGACCGCTTCAGGGACGAGATCCACCGCCTGCTGCAGGCGGACCCGCGCATCCCCGGCAAGCGGATCCGCGAGCTGATCGAGGCGTTGGGCTATGAGGGCGGCAAGACGATCCTCGATGACTACGTGCGCGAGGTGCGTCCGCTCTATGAGCGGCGGCGCACCTACCAGCGCACGATCTACCGTCCCGGCGAGCTTTGCCAGTTCGACCTGTTCGAGCCGCGTCAGGAGATCCCGGTCGGCCACGGCCAGGTTCGGCGCGGCTACGTCGTGACGGCCGAGCTCGGCTACTCGCGTGCGCTCGCGGGCGCGCTGGTCTTCTCGAAGGAGTGGGAGGACGTCGCCTTTGGGATGGTGCGCTGTCTGGCGCGGCTCGGCGCGCTGCCCGAGACGCTCGTCTGGGACCGGGAGGGCGCGATCCACGCAGGCGGCGGCCGGCCGACCGATGCGTTTGCGGGCTTCTGCGGCCAACTGCGCGTTGGCTGGCTGATCCTGGCGGCGCGCGACCCCGAGGCCAAGGGCGCGCTCGAGCGCTCGCATCGCTTCATGCGCACGAACTTCGAGCCCGGGCGCTCGTTCGCCAACGAGCTCGACTACCAGCTCCAGCTCGATGGGTGGTGCGAGAAGGTCAACGCGCGCGTCCACCGCACGACGCGCGCCGTCGTCGCCCAGCGACTGGCCCAGGAGCGCGAGCGGATGCGCTCGCTGCCCGCGATCCTGCCCGACTCAGACCGCCGCTTCGTGATCCGCGTCCCGTCCCAGCCCTATCTCCGCTTTGACACCAACGACTACTCGCTCGACCCGCGCCTGGTCGGCCGCAGGGTCGAGGTCCGCGTCACGCAGTCGGAGTTGACGGCGGTCGCGCTCGACACCGGCGAGCTCGCCGGCCGCCACCGCCGCCGCTTCGCGCGCCACCTGACCTTCACCGACCCCGCCCACCAGCGCGAGCTCGACCGCCTGCGCCGTGAGCGCCGCCACGGTTCCGACGTCGAAGTCGAACTCCGCCCGCTCGCCCGCTACGACGCGCTGATCCCCGCATGACCAAGACATCCGAGCTCGCCCACCTGTTCCGGGCGCTGAAGGCCCCGGCCGCCGCGCGCGCCTTGCCGAAGCTCGCCGAGCGGGCGCGCGAGGAGCAGTGGAGCTACGAGCGCTTCGCCGAAGCCTTGCTCTCGACCGAGGTCTCATCGCGCGAGTCACACGGCGGCGAGAGCCGAATCAAGGCGGCGCGCTTCCCTCAGCGCAAGACGCTCGAGGAGTTCGACTTCACCTTCCAGCGCTCGGTCAAGCGGCAGGTGATCGAGCACCTCGGCCAGCTCGACTTCCTGCACGCCAAGGAGAACGTCGTCCTGCTCGGCCCACCCGGCACCGGCAAGACCCACCTCGCGATCGCGGTCTCGATCCGCGCCTGCCTCGCCGGCCACCGCGTCGCGTTCGCGACCGCCACCGAGTGGGTCGCCAGGCTCTCCGAGGCGAAGCGCCAGAACGCGCTCGACCAGGAGCTCCGGCGGCTCTCGTTCGTCCCGCTCATCGTCGTCGACGAGGTGGGCTACATCCCGTTCGACCCCGAGGCCGCCAACCTGATGTTCAGCCTCGTCTCGGCGCGCTACGAGCGCGCCTCGCTGATCGTCACCAGCAACAAGCCGTTCTCGGCCTGGGGCGAGATCTTCGGCGACGAGGTGACCGCCGTCGCGATGATCGACCGGCTCGTCCACCACGCCGAAATCCTCTCGCTCAAGGGCGACTCCTACCGCCTACGCGACAAGGACCTCGGCGCCCCACCCCACCGCGACTGACCGCCGGCGCCCGGCTCCGCCTCGCCCTACGGGCTCGGCTCCGCGGGCGCCCTACCCCAACCGGGTGGGTGCATTTTCAACCGGCGCAGATGGGTGCGTTTTCGACCGGCCTTGACAGC
>JBKGUS010000197.1:0-7808 GCA_046462295.1 Thermoleophilaceae bacterium
CTCCGAGACTCGGCGCCCCCGGACCGGCGCGCCGCGTCCCCGTGCGGTCGAGCAGGCGGTCCACCACTCCGGGCGAGCGGGCGTGGCCGGGCCGCTCGAGCACGACAAGCCAACGGTCGGTGTGGCGCCCCGCGGCAGCCTGAGCTGCCGGTGCCGCGAGCGCGGCCACTGCGAGGGTTGCGAGAGCCCCTGCCAGGCGTCTCCGCATACGAGAATTCCACCACCTCCGTCCAGCCTGCGGCGCAGGTCGGGCCGCGGCGGCGCTAGGGTCGGACGAGCGATGGCCGAGGAACGAGCGCCTGCCAACGGGATCGAGATCGCGTACGAGACGATCGGCGACCCGTCGAACCCGGCACTGCTGCTCGTGATGGGGCTCGGGACCCAGCTGATCCACTGGGACATCGAGCTGTGCGAACGGTTCGCGGAGCGCGGCTTTCACGTCATCCGCTTCGACAACCGCGACGCGGGCCGCTCGACCTACATCGATGCGCCGGTTCCGGACCTGAAGCGCGCGATGGCGGGGCTCAGGATCGATGCGCCCTACCTGCTCGACGACATGGCCTATGACGCCTTCGGGCTGCTCGACCACCTCGGCATCGAGGCTGCCCACGTGGCCGGCGCGTCCATGGGAGGAATGATCGCGCAGACCATGGCGATTCGCAGTCCCGAGCGCGTGCTCTCGCTCACCTCGATCATGTCCACGACGGGGGAGCGGCGGGCGGGCCGCCCGAAGCTGCGGGTCTGGGGTGTGCTGCTCCGCAGGGCGCCGCGCGACAAGGACGCCGCCGTCGAGTACTTCGTGCGCGTCTTCCGCCTGATCGGGTCGAAGGGCTTCCCGGCCGACGAGGACCGCATCCGCGCGCACGCGGCCGAGGCCTACGACCGCGGCCACAACCCGGCCGGCACGGGTCGCCAGTTGGCGGCGATCATGGCCTCCGGCGACCGCACTGAGCGCCTGCGCGGGCTGCAGGTCCCCACGCTCGTCTTCCACGGCCGCGACGATCCGCTCGTCCCGTTCCGCGGCGGCCGTGCGACGGCCGAGGCGATCCCGGGCGCGCGTCTGATCGGGATCCCGGGCATGGGCCACGACCTGCCCCGGCAGGTGTGGCCTCAGCTCGTGGACGCCGTCGCGGAGACGGCCGCGCGGGCCTCCGCGACTCAGGCCGCCTGAGCCGGCGGCCGGTGCTCGCCCGCCAGACGGCGGGCCAGCGCGAGCGTCTCGTAGTCGAGCTCGCCGGGCACGAGCTCGAAGCGGCGCGCGTACTCGGCGAGGAGGGCGTCGCGGACCGCGTCCCAGAGGGGGGCGCCGAAGGCCGACGGTTCGGCGTCCAGTTCGTCCTCCACCGCCCCGACCGTGCGCGGGTTCCACTCCAGCCCGAGCGCCCCGTACACCGGCTCGAGCAGGGAGCGCACGCGCTCCGCGCCGTCGACCACGATCACCGCGCCCGTATGACTTCCGCCCGCCACCACCCGCTGTCCCGTTCCGGCCAGCTTGCGCGCGCCGGCGGCGTTCACGCTCCATCGGCCCGGACAGTACTCGCCTGGGACCTCCCCCACACGCGCGTCCACGCCGAGGCCGCGGAGCGCCCGGGCGATCAGGGTCGCGGTCGCCTCGAAGCGCTCGTGGATGCCGGACTTCGGGTCTGGATCGGGCACGGCGTGGGCGAGCTCGAGCGTCCCCTCGTGGAAGACCGCCGCGCGCCCGCCGGCGAGCCGCAGGATCGCCCCGAACCCGCCCGCCCGCGCCGCGGCCACCGCCTGCGCATAGCCCGGCGAGAGGGCATCCCGCTTCGCGAACGCCACCACGGCGGCCGGCCGCGCCAGGCGCAGCGTCTCGGGCAGCTCTCCCTGCGCGACCCGGTGCATGACCGCGCGGGAGACCGCGGCATCGAGCGCCGGGTCGTCCGGAAAGCAGTCGTCGAGCACGCGCAGCGGGCGCATGCCCTCGAGGTCAGTAACCGAGCGCGAACTTGGCCTCTTCGCTCATCAGCTCGGGCGTCCAGGGCGGCGAGAAGGTCATCTTCGAGTGGACGTTCGCAACGCCGTCGAGGTCGCTGACGAACTCGTCGATCTGCTCGGAGACCTGCGGCCCGATCGGGCAGCCCGGGGACGTGAGCGTGAACGTGACGAACACGTCCCCATCCTCGACCTCGATGTCGTAGATGAGACCCAGCTCCACGAAGTCGAGCCCCAGCTCGGGATCGATCACGTTGGTGAGCGCTTCCTGGACGTCTTCGACCGTCGGCATCAACAAGAGGGTAGTAGGGTCAAGCGGCTATGCCGCTGCCGGCCCTGATTGCGCTCTTCATAGTCGTCCCGATCGCGGAGCTGTACGTGATCCTCAAGGTCGGCGACGCGATCGGTGCGGTCTGGACGATCCTGCTCCTGGCGGCCGATTCGGTGCTCGGATCCGTGCTGCTCCGCTCGCAGGGCCGGACCGTCTGGCGGCGCTTCAACGAGGCGATCTCGGCCGGCCGGATGCCGCATCGCGAGGTGATGGACGGCGTGTTCGTGATCTTCGGCGGCGCCTTCCTGATCACGCCCGGATTCCTGACGGACATCGTGGGGCTGATCCTCCTGATCCCGCCGACCAGGGCCGTGGTGCGGCGCTTCATCGCGCGCCGGCTCGACCGGCGGGTACAGGTCGGGATGCGCCCCACCCCGCCCGGACGGCCCGAGCGGTGACAGCCGAGGCCTTCGCGCTCTCCTTCTTCGACCCCGACCGCGAGCTCTATGGAATCGCGCGGTCCGGATCGACGATCCTGTTCGAGGGCCGAACCCCCGCCGCGCACGCGACCGGACCGGAGCTCGAGCCGGACGGCGACGGCTGGCGCGCCGAGCTGCCCGGAAAGCTGTCGCTTCGCTTGGAGCCCGCCAGCGCCGAGCTCGACCTCGGCGGCGTCACGGCCCGCGTCTGCCGCGTGAGCGGCGAGGCGAGCGGCCGCTCGGTCGCGTGCCTCGGCACCTTCTCCGTCACGACGGTCACCCCGCGCTGGGAGGAGCTCGACGCCATCCGCAGCCTCTCGGCGCTGGTCGACGACCGCAACGGCCTGCTCGCGCTCGCGCGCCGGCCGCGCGGCGCCGCCGGCCACGGCCAGGAGCTCGTGCGCGCGGGCCTCCTGGTGGACGGTGAGCTGCGCGAGGTCGAGGAGACGCGCATCTCGACGGTCTACGACGGCGACGGTCGCCAGCGCAGCGCCGGCCTCGAGCTGTGGCTCCCGGGCGAGGAGTTCCCGCGCCGCGGCTCCGGGCTCGTGATCGCCGGCTCGTCGCTCGAGCTCCACCCGGTGCGCGTGCACGCCGCCGTCTTCCGCTGGCGACTCGACGGCCGCGAGGGGATCGGGGCCTACGAGCTGATGGTGCGCGTGGAGCCGCCCGCGGCGGCGTGATCCGCGCGGTCATCAGCGACTTCGGCGGGGTGCTGACAACCCCGCTCTCGGCCGGCTTCCTGGCCTACCAGGAGGAGGCGGGGGTGTCGCTCGAAGAGCTCGGCCGCGCGATGCAGCGCGCCACGGAGGTCCACGGCGAGCACCCCTTGTACGTGCTCGAGCGCGGCGAGATCTCAGAGGCCGAGTTCGCGCGCCGCCTCGAGGAGCAGCTCGACGCCGGGTTCGACCTTGCGCGCCTCCGCCACCACTACTTCGACCGCATCGAGCCGAACCCGCCGATGATCCGCTACCTGGCCGAGCTGCACGGGCGCGGCCTGCGCACTGCGCTGCTCACGAACAACGTGCGCGAGTGGGAGCCGCTATGGCGCGCCAAGCTGCCGGAGCTCGACGAGATCTTCGAGCTGGTGGTGGACTCGGCGTTCGTGGGCATGCGCAAGCCGGAGCGGCGCATCTACGAGCTGACACTGGAGCGGCTGGGCGACGGCCTGCGCGGCGAGGAATGCCTGTTCGTCGACGACCTCGAGGTCAACTGCGAGGGCGCCCGCGCGCTCGGCATGACGGCCGTGCGTTTCGAGGACACGGGGCAGGCGATCGCCGAGCTCGAGTCAGCGCTGGGCGCCCAGTAGGGCGCCGATCGCCGCCGCCATTGCGGCTCGCGCCCGGCTCACCCCCAGGCGCTGGTGCGTGCGCCAGCTCTCCCACGCGGGCCAGGCGCAGACGGCGATCAGCGCCGCGCGGAGCGGCTCGCGCTCGTCGGCGGGGATGGCCTCGAGCTCGCGGCGGAAGACGCGCTCGGCCTCGGCGGCCTTGGCGCGGCGGGCCGTGGTGAGCCAGCCCGCCACCGCCGGCGACTCGTGCTCGATCAGGAGCGCGGCGCGCCGCACGCCTCCGATCAGTTCGTAGAGCCGGGCGCGCTGGCGCGTGAACTGGTCGATCCGCTCGTCGAGCGGCAGGCTCGCGTCGACGGGGTGGAGCGTCGGCATCACGCGCTCGTACTGCTGGCGCGCGACCGCCTCGAACAGGGCCTCGCGGTCCGGGAAGTGCTGGAACACCGAGCGCTCGGACACCCCGGCGCGCTGCGAGATCGCGGCGGCGGTGGGGCTCAGCTCGCCGGCGTCGAGCAGCCCGAGCAGCGCGTCGACGAGCGCCTGGCGGGTGCGCTCGGCGCGGACCGTGCGCCCGTCGCGCTGCTTGGCGGCCGCTTCCATGGGCTCAAGCATAGTTCTCTCATGGCTCCTGCAAGAACCGCTCTATACTCCGCCGGGTGAGGCGTCTCGCGCTGCTCGGCTCCACCGTTCTCGGCATGCTCGTCTTCGCGGCCTCCGCCGCGGCCCAGGAGCCGACCGGCAGCTGCACCGCCGGCGCCACCTCCGGGACAAAGCAGACCTTCACCTGCCAGCTCGGGCCCGTCGTGGTGGCGCCCTACCAGGTGCTCACGCGCGAGCTCCTGTTCAACCCGCCGAAGCCGATGGTGGACGGCCACATCACCGACATGAGGGTGGACGTGACCGACAAGGACGGCACGAAGGTCCCGATCAGCCGCCTGATGCTCCACCACATCGTCTTCCTCAACATGGGCTCGCAGCTCGGCGAGAAGCGCGACCTGACCTGCGGCAACTCGTTCACCGGCTGGGACTCGGAGTCGCTGCTGCCGAACGCCGCCGAGCGCTTCTACGCCGCCGGCGAGGAGCGCGCCGTGATGTCGCTGCCCCCCGGCCACGGGTATCCGATCGCGAGGGACCACTCGTGGCTCATGACGTACATGGTCATGAACCACCGCGCCAAGGTGGACCGGGCCTACATCCAGTACGAGGTCACCGTTGACGCGGCGCCGGGCATGACGCCGGTCAAGCCGGTCTGGCTCGATGTCGAGAACTGCAAGTCGGACCCGGTCTACGACGTGCCGGGCGGCGCGGAGCGCGGCGAGACGCACCGGCGCAGCTACTCTTGGACCGTGCCCGAGGCGGGCCGCATCGTGGCCGGCGGCGGGCACGTGCACGGGGGCGGGCAGAACCTGCGGGTGAGGCGCCCGGACTGCTCGGGCACGCGCGTCTACACGTCGCGGCCGGTGTGGGGCGGCCCGCGCCACCCGTTCTACCGCGTGCGACCCGTCCTGCACGAGCCGGGGCCGATCCACATGACCGGGTTCCGTTCTGCGCGCGGCGTGCCTGTGGCGGCGGGCGAGCGCCTGGTGCTCGACTCGAACTACGACGCGTCGCTGCCTCACACCCGCGTGATGGGGATCTTCCAGCTCTACCTGGCGCCCGACTCGTCGGTCACCTCGAAGTGTGGCGCCCATCCGGGCGACTTCGAGCAGCTGCCGGCGCCGAAGGGACGTCGCAAGCCTCCGTCCTTCACGGTGCCGATCGTGGGGTTGCGGAACGGCAGGGCGGTCAACATCGACGCGCCGCCCGGGCGCCGCGCGAAGCTGGGCCGCCGCGGCACGATCGCCGTGGGCGACATGTTCTTCCGGCGCGCGAACGTGTCGGTGAAGGCCGGGTCGAAGCTCACCTGGCGCTTCGACAGCCCCACGCTCCACAACATCACGCTGGCGAACGGGCCGCGCGGTTTCTCGTCGCCGAACCTGAACGGCGGCCGGACGTACTCGAAGCGTCTCAGCGTGCCGGGCACGTACCAGCTCTTCTGCGGGCTGCACCCGGTGGACATGACCGCCACGGTCAAGGTCACCCGCAAGCGCAAGCGACCCTGAACGCACATTTTCCCGCAACTTGCGGGGTGAGCGCCGGGGGCTCCCTTGACGCGTTCTTCACCCGCTGGTCTACTGATCCTCGAGACGCGGACGGAACGCAAAGAGCGAAGCCAGAGGTTGTGAGGCTCGCCGCGCGACAGTCGGCTTCGGCCGACAGGCGCGCACCTCAAGCGTGAAGTCCGCGTCTCATTCTTAGCGCCCCGGCTCGCCGGGGCGCTTTGATTTCCGGGTCTTGTGGGCCGGCGAGGGCGCGTAGATCTTGGGGGTCAGCGCCCTCGTTCGGCCAGCTCGCGCTTGGCGGTGCGGCGGTAGCGGCGCACCTTGCTCAGGTTCAGCCGCATTCGCTTGACGAGCGAGCCCGGCGGCAGCTCGAAGCCGCCGACCAGCTTGTGTGGGATCACCGCCCAGGCACCGGCCTCTTCGACGAGGTCCCCGCGCACCTGGAAGTTGCGCTGCCACTGGAAGTCCGGGGGGTGCTCGTGGGCGGTCACGCATGCGAGGCCGGGTTGCCAGGGCACGCCCAGCGGGGCGCCCTCGAGGCGCACGCGGCGCGCCTCCCGGTCGACGGCGATCGGAAGGCGCACCGAGAACGGGAAGCCGTCCGGGGCGACCAGCGAGACCACGGCGTGCGGATAGCGCGCGCCGAGCTCATCCAGGCGCTCGTCCCAGGCGGGGCCGCCGCCCTCCGTGTCCGCGTGGGGGCCGGCGGGCTCCTCGACGTGGCCCGAGCGGACCTCCTCGATGTGCGTGTCGAACAGCTCGGGCTCGCGCGCGACGTCCCCGTCGGGCCAGACGTAGATGCGCTCGGGCCGGACGTGCACGTAGACGCGCGTGAAGTACCAGTCGAAGGCGCGCTCGAGGAACTTCGGCGGGAGCTGGCTCTTCGTGCCGGGCAGCTTCTGGACGAGCTCGCGCCGGTAGCGCTCGCGGTTGGCGTCGAGGTCGCGGTCGTCGACTTCGGCGGTGCCCTGCACGAGCACCTGCGGCGGGTTGTCCATGCCGCAGCCGGTGGGGTCAGAGAAGAGCAGCGCGACCTTGGGGTTGGCGCGCGCGTCCTTGGCTTTCTTCGGGTAGCCCAGGCCGGTGGTGACCGCGATGCAGGGGTCGCCCGGCCGGTAGTACGGAGTGAGCGGCCAGGTGATGGGCTGGCCGCGCCCGTCGACGGTGGTGAACTCGGTGGTCACGAACCGGTCGAAGACCTGCTGGACCTCGGTCGGCAGCGTGGCTGTCATGGGCGCGATTCAATCACGGTATGCATCGGCCCATGACCTCCGCCGAGATCGCGCTGGACGCCGGCGACCAGCTCGGCGAGGGGCCCTTCTGGGACGACCGTCGGGGCGAGCTCCTGCGGGTGGACATCTCGCGCGGCCTGGTGCACGGGTGGAATCCGTCGACCGGGGCGGCTTGGCGCCGGGAGTGCGACGGCGAGGTCGGCGCGGCGCTGCCGCGGGAGCGGGCGGAGGGGCTGGTGCTGGCGGTCGGCCGCCGGATCGTGCTGGACGAGGGCGGCCGTCCGCCGGACGTGCAGCGCGCCGGCCGCGCCCGGGTCCTCGCGCAGGTCGAGGAGGACCGGCCGGGGAACCGCTTCAACGACTGCAAGTGCGATCCCGCGGGGCGGCTGTGGGCGGGCACGATGTCAGGTGAGCGCTCTCCGGGCGAGGCGTCGCTCTACCGGCTCGTCCCGGGCGGCCAGATCGCGCGCGTGGTCT
>JBKGUS010000198.1:0-7224 GCA_046462295.1 Thermoleophilaceae bacterium
AGCGGGTCGGCGAGCCGGGCGAGCCATGCCTTGCGGCATCGAGTCCGGCCTCGTCGATCGCGTTGGCGCCATTCGCCCAGCCGCTCGACGCGCTCGCCACCGAGGTGGCACGCGGCCGGCGGGCGCGCCGCGCGGCCCAGGCCGAGAAGCGGTCAGGCGAGCGACGCCGCCGGCTCGCCTGACCGAGCTCGGGTGCTTGGCGCGTGTTGTCGTGTCTCAGCGGCGTCGCAGGGCGGTGATCAACCAGGAGCGCGAATCGAGGGCCACGCCGCGCTCCTCGCTGTAGTGCGCCGCGAGCATCTCGCGCAGGCGCTCGACGGTACGAGCCGCCTCACCATCGCTCAAGCTCGCGAGGGCCGCGCTCGTGTTCTGAAACCCCCGCACGAACGCCAGCGCGGCATCGAGGTCGTGTCCGTAGAGGACCGGCTCGTGGACGTCCTCGAAGCGAATGCCGTCGAAGCCGGCGCCCTCGAGGATGCCCGCGGTGGCTTCGACATCGCCGAGCGAGAAGGGGTCCGCGCCCGGTGGCGGTGGCTGAGCCGCGTCGCCCAGCGCGGCGTCGATCGCCTGCGCCCATTCGTTGTGCTCGTGTCGCTGCCAGACGAGCAGCACCAGCCGCGCCTGGGGTCGAAGGGCGGCGGCGATGTTGGCGAACGCCGCGGCCGGATCGGAGAAGAACATAGTCCCGAAGCGGCTGATGGCCACGTCAAAGCCGGCCGGGTCGAAGCGATGCACCTGGACGTCGCCCAGCTCGTACCGGACGTTGCCGAGCCGTTCGGCCGCCGTCAGCTGACGGGCGCGCTCGAGCATGCGCTCGGACACGTCGACGCCGACAACGCGGCCCGGCCCCGCGGCGCGCGCCGCCTCGCGAGTCGTGAGGCCGGTTCCGCACCCAATGTCAACTACCGCATCGCCGGGCCTGATCCCGTAGGCCGCGCGAAGGTGCGCGTGGTGAGCGCGCAGCTCGACGTCGTAGAAGTCCAGGCTGATCGGCGAGGACACCGACGCGGTCCTCCTATTGCCTTCGGGTGGAGCCAGCCGGCCTGTGGATGGACTACAGGTTCACCGCGACGTACTTCGTCTCGAGGAATTCCTCGAGTCCCTCCTTGCCGCCCTCGCGGCCGATGCCGGACTGCTTGACGCCGCCGAACGGGGCGCCGGCGTTCGAGACCATGCCCTGGTTCAGGCCGACCATGCCGGTCTCGAGTCCCTCGCAGACGCGGATCGCCCGCTTGATGTCGCGCGTGAACACGTAGGCGACCAGGCCGTACTCGGTGTCGTTGGCGCGGGCGATCGCCTCCTCCTCCGACTCGAACGCGCCCACCGGCGCCACCGGCCCGAAGATCTCCTCCTTGAAGACGCGCGCCTCCTCCGGGACCTCGCCGAGCACCGTTGGCGGGTAGAAGTAGCCGCGCCCGTCCGGGATCTCGCCGCCGACCACGCGGGTGGCGCCCTTGTCGAGCGCGTCCTGCACCAGCTCGGCGACCTTCTCACGCGAGGGCTGGTCGATCAGCGGGCCGACCTTCACGTCCTCCTCGGTCCCGCGGCCGAGCTTCAGCGCGCCCATCTTCTCCGCCAAGCGGCGCTGGAACTCCTCCTGTACCGGCTCGGCCACGTGGAAGCGGTTCGCCGACGTGCAGGCCTCCCCGATGTTGCGCATCTTGGCGAGCAGGGCGCCGTCGACGGCGGCGTCGAGGTCGGCGTCGTCGAAGATCAGGAACGGCGCGTTGCCGCCCAGCTCCATCGACGTCTTGAGCACCTGCCGCGCCGACGCCTCGATCAGGCTGCGGCCCACCTCCGTCGATCCCGTGAAGGAGAGCTTGCGCAGGCGCGGGTCCTGGATCAGCGGCCCCGTCGTCTTGCCCGAGGACGAGGTGGTGACGATGTTGAACACGCCGCCCGGCAGCCCCGCCTCCTCGAGGATCTGGCCGAGCGCCAGCATCGACAGCGGCGTCTGCTGCGCCGGCTTCATCACGATCGTGCAGCCGGCCGCGACGGCGGGCCCGACCTTGCGCGTGCCCATCGCCATCGGGAAGTTCCAGGGCGTGATCATCAGCGACGGCCCCACGGGCTGCTTCATCACGAGCACGCGGCTCGTGCCGTTGGCGAACTGCTTGTAGTTGCCGTCGATCCGGAGCGCCTCGCCCGAGAACCAGCGGAAGAAGTCGGCCGCGTAGACGATCTCGGCCTTCGACTCGGCCAGCGGCTTGCCCATCTCGAGCGTCATCAGGAGGGCGAGGTCGTCGGCGCGCTCCATCAGGAGCTCGAACGCCTTCCAGAGGATCCCCGCACGATCGTTCGGGGCCGAACTCCCCCATTCCTTCTGCTTCTCCGTGGCGGCGGCGAGCGCGGCCATCGCGTCGTCCGGCGTGGCATCCGCGACCTCCGCGATCGGCTCCTCCGTGGCGGGGTCGATCACCTCGAGCGTCGCGCCGCCGGATGCGTCGCGCCACTCGCCTCCTATGTAGAGCCGCTTCTCAACGGCGTCGACCACGGTCCGTTCCTCAGTGGCGATGCTCATGTTGCAACTGTCTCCGTTCCAAGTTCCTCTGATATTGCGACGTCCAGCGAGTAGTCGATCGGCAGGACGATCAGCGACGGCACGTCCAGG
The DNA here is from genome assembly GCA_046462295.1 of Thermoleophilaceae bacterium. Classification (GTDB taxonomy): domain Bacteria; phylum Actinomycetota; class Thermoleophilia; order Solirubrobacterales; family Thermoleophilaceae; genus JACVRW01. The sequence continues at coordinate 2,612 of JBKGUS010000198.1, forward strand.
GTGAGCGCGTGCGCCAGGCGCTCCCCGAACTCGTCCGCCGACCCGCAGCGCCAGCCCGGGATCCCGAAGCCCTCGGCGAGCTTCACGAAGTCGGGGTTCGTGAAGTCCGTGCCGAAGTGGCTCCCGAACTTCTTGTCCTGCTTCCAGACGATCGAGCCGTACTGGCTGTTCTCCCAGATCACGTTCACGAACGGCGTCCCCACGCGCACGGCGGTCTCGAGCTCCTGGGCATTCATCAGGAAGCCCCCGTCGCCGTTCACGGTCACCACGCGCCGGTTCGGATGGACGAGCTTCGCCGCCACCGCAGCGGGCACCGCGAAGCCCATGCCGGCCAGCCCGTTGGCGATCAGCACCGTGTTCGGCTCGTGGGCCGGGAACATCCGTCCGATCCACAGCTTGTGTAGGCCGACGTCCGAAATGAGGATGTCCTCGCGCCCCAGCGCCTTGCGGATCTCGAACAGCGCCCGCGGCGGCTGAACGGGAAAGGCGTCATCGTCCTTCGCCTGCTCGAAGCGGCCCAGCACCACCTCGCGCAGCTTGTTCGACCCGCCGTGGTGCGGCACGTGGCGGCACTCCTCGCCGAGCCTCGCGAGCACGTGGTAGATGTCGCCGACCAGCTCGACCTCCGGCATGAAGTAGGCGTCGATCTCGGCCGGGACCGAGTCGATGCAGATGATCTTCTTGTCGCGCCCCGGGTTCCAGTGCTCGGGCGAGTGCTCGACCAGGTCGTATCCGATGGCGAGCACCACGTCGGCCTCGTCGAAGCCGGCCATCATGTAGTCGCCCGACTGCAGGCCGACAGAGCCGAGCGCCTTCGGGTTGTCGGGCGGGAGCAGGCCCTTGCCCATGAAGGTCTCCGCCACGGGGATGCCGGTGGCGCGCACGAACTCGCGCAGCGCGGGCGCGGCGCCCGCACGCACCACGCCGTTGCCGGCGAGTGCGACCGGGTTGATCGCGCCGCGGACCAGGTCCGCCGCCCTCAGCAGTTCGCGTGCGGCCGGCTCGGGGCGAACCTGGCGACGGCGCGGGAGCGGCTCGGCGTCGATCTCGTCCGCCATCACGTCCTCGGGCAGCTCGATGTGAGTGGCCCCCGGCTTCTCGCCCTCGGCCAGCTTGAAGGCCTTGCGGACCACCTCCGGGATGATCGCCGGGTCGGCGAGGCGCGCGTTCCACTTGGTGATCGGGCGCATCACGCGCAGGAGGTCGATGTACTGGTGCGACTCCTTGTGCATGCGCTCGAGGTCGCCCTGGCCGGTGAGCGCCACGAGCGGGGCGCGGTCGAGGAACGCGTCGGCGACGGCGGTGACCAGGTTCAGCGCGCCCGGGCCAAGCGTGCCGAGGCAGACGCCCGCGCGGCCGGTGAGGCGGCCGTGGACGTCCGCCATGTAGGCGCCGCCCTGCTCGTGGCGGACCGGGATGAACTCGATCGAGGAGCGCGACAGCGACTCGTTCAGGTCGAGCGTCTCCTCCCCCGGGATGCCGAAGACGTGCTTCACGCCCTCTGCCTCGAGGCACTCCACGAACACGTCGGATGCCTTTCTGGCGGCCATTCCGCGGTTGACATTACCCGGACAGGTCCTTGAGTCCCGCTACCTTCGACCGATACAGGCGTTGTAGGCATACATTCCATGCGCAGCCGGCCGAGCCGGCTGCTTGGGCCAAACGATGCGCCGAACCCTCTTCTCATTGACAGCCACCCTCGTCGGCATGGCCGCGGCCGTGCCTGCCGCCGACGCCGACGTGCGCCACGTGATCCGCGGCGCCGGCTTCGGACATGGAATCGGGATGAGCCAGTACGGGGCGTACGGGTTCGCCCTCGAGGGCTCGAACTACGCCGAGATCCTGGCCCACTACTACAAGGGCACCCGGCTCGGCTCGGCTCCGAGCCGCCCTGTGCGCGTGCTGTTGCAGCCGGACGACCCCTACATCCGCGTGCGCGGCGCCACATCGATCGGCGGCCGCAGGCTCAACGCCAACACGCTCTACGTGGCGCGCGAGCGCGGCGGCGGGATCCGGGTCACCACTTCGCGCGGCCGGCGCGTCGCGCAGGTCGGCAACGGCGCGCAGTTCCGCGGGCCGGGGGCGCTCCGCCTGATGGGCCCGGCGCTGAACTCGATCAGCGACGGGCTGTACCGCGGGGCGATCGAGATCCGCACCGAGGGCGCGGGCGTGACCGCGATCAACGAGCTCGACATCGACACCTACGTGCGCGGCGTCGTGGCCGGCGAGATGCCGAGCTCGTGGCCGCTCGAGGCGCTGAAGGCCCAGGCCGTGACCGCGCGCACCTACGCGCTCGCCACCCGCAAGACGACCGGGCTGTTCGACCAGTACCCGGACACCCGCTCGCAGGTCTACCGCGGCGTGACGGGCGAGAGCGTGCGAAGCGACGCCGCGGTGGCCCAGACCGCCGGGCGCGTGCTCACCTACGACGGGGCGCCCGCGGTGACCTATTACTTCTCGACCTCGGGCGGGCACACCGAGAACGTCGAGTTCTCCTTTGTGGGCTCGCTGGCGAAGCCGTGGCTCGTGGGCGTGCCGGACCCGCACGACTCGCAGTCGCCCTACCACCGCTGGAAGCTGCCGACAACGGCCCGGCGGCTCGACGCCGCCCTCGGAGCGCCCGGCCGCTTCAAGCGGGTCAAGGTGCTGGACCGCGGCGTGTCGCCGCGCGTGGTGCGCGCGCGGGTGATCGGAAGCTCGGGCTCCACCGTGCTGACCGGTCCGCAGATCCGCGCACGGCTGGGGCTGCGCGACACCTGGTTCACCTTCGTGCGCGCGAGCACGAGCGTGAGGCGCGCGCGCTCGGCGCGCCCGGCGAGCTGGGGCACGAGCCTCGTGGCACCTGCCCTGGTGGGGAGCTACACGCCTGCGCCGAAGCGACGCGTCCTGATCGTTGAGCGCCGCACGGGGCGGGGCTGGCAGAGGGTCGGGAAGGTCCGCACGACGAAGGCGGGCCGCTACCGGATGGACATCGGCCGGGCCGGCGCCTACCGTGTGCGCTCGGGCCGGGTGGCCGGACCGACCGTGCGCGTCCGGTGAGGCGGGCGGCGCTCGCCGCTCGTGGCCGCGCGTGCACCTGCGCTAGGGTGCCACCGCGCCGCCCTCCTCGGTGGGCTGCGGCTCGCTCGGCTGTGACTGCTCCGGCTGCGGCTCGGCGCCCGGCAGCGGCCAGTCGAACGCCCGGCTGAGCAGCCGCGCGAACGCGCGCGCCCCCGACGGGGTCAGGTGGAGGCCGTCCCACGTCCACCGCTTGCCCGCGCTGCGGGCGGCCCAGGGGAGCACCTTCACACGAGCCGGCCAGCGCCGGCCGGCCGCGCCGATCGCCATGCGGGCCGTGGCGAACTCACCCCGCGGCGTGACCATCCCGAGCACACGCTCCGACCCGAGGATCATGAGGGCACGCCGGATGTCGTCGATCGTGATCGTCCAGTTGTGGCCCAGGGCCACCACCACGATGTCGGGCAGCGAGCCGGCAGCGAGCCGGCGTGCGAGCAGCCGAAGCCCGTCGCTCATCTGCCGGCAGCCACGCGCGTTCACCTCGAAGCCGGCGCGCCGCAGCTGAGCGACCGCGCCCAGCATCACGGAGTCGCCCACGGCGAGCGGCGCGGGGCCCGGGCGTTCGTCGGCCACCGGCCCGTGCCGTTTCGAGGCGCCACAGGCGTCCGCCGCGGCCGGAGCGGCGAGGGCCGCAGCCGCCGCCAGTCCGCCTACCAGTGCTGCGCGCAGAGGTCTTCCCCTCCTCCTCACCGGCTCAGCACACAGGTGGTGTTGTAGCTCCGACGGCGGGGAGGCGAAATCGCATGGCGCTGGAGCCTAGCCGCCAAGGGGCGGGAGACTCGCCGGGCTCGACTACGGTTTCGACGATGCGCAGGCACCGCCTAGCGGTCGCGATGCTCGGCGCGCTCGGCGCGGCGGCTTGCGCGACACCCCCGGCCGGAGCCGTGACGATCGCTTGGGGTGGAGACGTGACGCTCGGATCGTCCTACGGGCAGCCGCCGGCGCGCGGGTGGCCGCAGCTGGCGCCCGTCGCCCGCGTCCTGAGGTCGGCGGACCTGGCGGCGGTCAACTACGAGGGCACCTTCGCGCCGGGTGGACCTTCCAAGTGCGGCGGGCCGGACCGTGGCAACTGCTTCGCATTCCAGGCGCCTCCGGCGAACGCCCGGACGCTGGCCCGCGCCGGCGTCGACGTCGTCAATCTCGCCAACAACCACGCCTTCGACTTCGGCCCGGCCGGCTATCGCGGGACCCGCGCAGCGCTCCGTCGCGCGAGGGTGCGGGCCACGGGCGCGCCAGGTGAGATCCGCGTGCTGCGCGCCGGCGGCCAGCGCGTCGCCTTCGTCGGGTTCTCGTCGTATCCCTGGAGCGCGCCGCTCAACGACCTCGAGCGAGTGGGCCGGCTCGTGCGCGCGGCCGCGAGGAGGGCCGACCTCGTGGTGGCCTTCTTCCATGGCGGCGCCGAGGGATCGAACAGCCAGCGGGTGCCGTACCGGCGCGAGTTCGCCTTCGGTGAGGACCGCGGGCACCTGCGGCTGTTCGCCCGCCGCGCGATCGACGCCGGAGCCGACGCGGTGCTCGGCTCGGGCCCGCACGTCCTGCGCGGGATGCAGCGCTAC
>JBKGUS010000199.1:0-9140 GCA_046462295.1 Thermoleophilaceae bacterium
GTACGAGCACGGCATGGTCAACCTGCACGACCTGGCGGAGTACCGCCGGCGCGGCGTCGAGCAGCCGCACGTCCTCACCACGGTCGGACGGATCATCTTCAACGAGCGCGTCGAGCGCGCGTTGGAGGACGCCCTGGGCGAGGAGTACGACCCGACGACCTACGAGTTCGTGAACAGGCCGCTCAAGAAGCGCGACATGAGCGAGGTCATCGAGGGGCTCGTGGAGATCCACGGGCCGTACGCGACCGCGATGGTGCTCGACGCGTTCAAGGAGCTCGGCTTCCACTTCGCCACCCAGGCCGGCATCACGATCTCGAAGAACGACGTCGTGATCCCGCCCGACAAGGAGGAGATCCTCGAGCGCTACGAGTCCGAGGTCGGCGAGATCCAGGACCAGTACGACATGGGCCTGATCACCGACGAGGAGCGCAAGGTAGCGGTCACCGAGAGGTGGTCGGAGGCGACCGACGAGGTCGGCGAGGCGATGCAGCGCAACCTCGACCTGCTCAACCCCATCTTCATGATGGCCAACTCCGGCGCCCGCGGATCGTTCAAGCAGATCCGCCAGCTGGCCGGGATGCGCGGCCTCATGGCGAATCCGAAGGGCGAGATCATCGAGCGCCCGATCAAGGCCAACTTCATGGAGGGCCTGACGGTGCTCGAGTACTTCATCTCGACCCACGGCGCCCGCAAGGGCCTCGCGGACACCGCGCTCCGCACCGCGGACTCGGGCTACCTGACCAGGCGGCTCGTGGACGTGGCGCAGGACGTGATCGTGCGCGAGGACGACTGCGGCACCGACGAGTTCATCGAGATGCCGCTGTACGACGACGGCGGCCGTCCCAACGGGCAGCTCGAGGGGCGCTACGCGGCTGTGGACTTCAGCACGAAGCGCGGCCGCGGCCTGGTCGAGAAGGGCGAGCTGATCACTCAGGCCCACATCCAGGAGATGGCCGAGGCGTACGTCGACGAGCAGGTCGGCGTGCCGGTGCGCTCGGTGCTGAAGTGCCGCGCCGAGGGCGTGTGCCAGCACTGCTACGGCAAGGCGCCCGCCACCGGCAAGGTGGTGGCGATCGGCGACGCGGTCGGCATCATCGCCGCCCAGTCGATCGGCGAGCCGGGCACGCAGCTGACGCTGCGGACGTTCCACACCGGCGGTGTGGCCGGCGCGGACATCACGCACGGTCTCCCGCGCGTGGTGGAGCTGTTCGAGGCCCGCAAGCCGAAGGGCCTCGCGGAGCTCGCCACCGTCGAGGGCGCGGTGCACGTCGAGGACACCGAGAAGGGCCTCAAGGTGATCGTGACCGACGGCTCAGGCGAGGAGCACGCCTACTCGTTCCCGCGCCGCACGCGGCTGCTGGTCGAGCAGGGCCAGAAGGTGGTGCCGGGGGACCAGCTCAACGAGGGCTCGATCTATCCGCACGACATCCTGGCCTACGGCGGCGAGGACGAGCTTGATCGGCGCACGAAGACCGAGCAATATCTCGTGCGCGAGGTGCAGCAGGTCTACAAGTCGCAGGGCGTGGACATCAACGACAAGCACATCGAGATCATCGTGCGGCAGATGATGAAGAAGGTCCGGGTCGACCAGAAGGGCGACACGAACTACCTGCCGGGCCAGTTCGTCGACCGCAATGAGATGCTCGAGGTCAACGCCGGGCTCAAGAAGGGGAAGAAGGAGCAGGCCCAGACCGAGGAGATCATCCTCGGCATCACGAAGGCCTCGCTCGCGACGGACTCCTTCCTCTCGGCGGCCTCCTTCCAGGAGACGACCAAGGTGCTCACCGACGCCGCGCTCGAGGGCAAGACCGACCGGCTGCTGGGCCTGAAGGAGAACGTGATCATCGGGAAGCTGATCCCGGCGGCCACGGGCCTCAGGCGCTACCGCCGGCTCGAGATCGAGCCGACCGAGCCGATCCGGCGCCACACGCCGGAGGAGATCGGGCTGCTCGACGAGTCGGAGCTGGCGGCCGAGCTCGGCCTGGGCGACTCGGGCGAGATCGAGGGCTTCGGCTTCGGCGACGGCGGGGATGGCGGCGCGGACGCCTTCGGCGACCTGGCCGACCTGCCGGCCGACGGGGACGGGTCCCCGGAGAGCTAGAGGCTCTCAGCCCAGTTCTGCAACATCGAGACGTGCTCGTCGGTCAGACCGACCGACGGGCTCGTCTCCACCAGCAGCGTGGGCGCCGAACGCCCTTCCGCCCACGCGTGACACTCCTCGCCGAGGTTGTCGTCGATCCACGCCGCCGGCCGGTCGGCGGCGTACTCGTCGACGGCGTCCACCTTCCAGTGGGCCGAGCCGAACACGGCGCGCCCGTCGAAGGTCAGGCATGGCAGCTCGCGGAAGGGCAGCTTGAGCATGTAGGGCAAGTGCTCGTTCGCACGTTGCTCCCACCCGGTGGCCCAGACGAGCTCGAAGCTTTCGGCTAGGGTCACGAGACGCTGTCCGACGTCCTCGGGGATGCAGTGGGCGACGCCGTCTACCCAGTGCAGAGGACCGGGCAGCTGGCCGGTGCCGGGTGCGAACCCGAACAGGCTGATCACACCGTCGACGTCGACGAAGAGGATTGGCTTGTTCGTTTCGTTCGTCACCAAGGTGTCGGCCGGCAGGTGCTTGGGAACACAGTAGGTTGACGACCGGCGCGCCTTCTCATTCAAGCGGGAGGCGTGGAGGCCGATAGATCGAAGTACGCGGTTGGGGATGGCCGCGGCTCACCAGACCTTTCTTTCATTCAGTTGACTCTTCAACTCGGGATCCTTCTTTCGCTTTTCTGCGCGCTCGCGACGAACGTCGCGTTCCTGCTGAAGCACCGCGGCGCCTGCGCCGCCCCCGACGTCTCGCTGAAGCATCCGATCACCAGCGCCGTCGGCCTGTTCCGCTCGAAGTGGTTCACGATCGGCATGCTGGTCGCGCTGGTGGCGTGGACGTTCCACGTGCTGGCCCTGGCGCTCGCGCCGCTCTCGGTGGTCCAGGCGATCATCGCCGGCGGGCTGGTGTTCCTGACCGTGCTGGCGGAGCGCTGGTTCGGCTTCACCGTCGGTACCCGGCAGTGGGCCGGGGTGGGGCTCACCGCGCTGGGCCTGGTGCTCCTGGCCGTGACGCTTCCGCACCACGGCGGTGCCCATTCGGGCTACTCGCTGGCGGGAATGATCGCCTTCGAGTCGGCGCTGCTGGTGATCGGCACATTCCTGGTGCTGTCGAAGAAGCTGGGCTCGCACGAGCACCACGGCGTGATGCTCGGCACGGCGGCCGGCATCCTCTTCGGCGTCTCCGACGTCGCGATCAAGGCGCTGACCGGCGCGGTCGGCAACGGCATCACCGGCCTGCTCTCGCCCTGGCTCGTCACCTGCATCCTCGCGTCCGTGATCGCCTTCTACGCCTCGGCGCGCGGCCTGCAGAAGGGCGAGGCCGTCCCGGTCATCACGCTCACGAGCGCCGCGGCGAACGTCACGGCGATCAGCGGCGGCATTCTCGTCTTCGGCGATCCGATGCCGAGCGACCCGGTCGGCATCGTGCTCCAGAGCTTCGCCTTCGTCCTCGTGATCGTGGCGGCGGCTCTTACGCCGGCGCCTCTGCGCGCGGCGCGCGCGACGTCGTAGCCGCGAGCGCTACGGGCACCTCGATCTCATTCAGGCCCTCGGCTGGCGGTCGAAGGTGTGGGGCAGGGTGGCGTGGAAGTCCGGTGCCTGCGCGAACAGCGTGGCCTGCTCGACGGCGTCGTCGGGATCCAGGCGCCAGGGGCGTGCCATCGTGCCTTGTGCAAAGAGGGTGCTGCCGAGGCGGTTGCGGAGGATCGCGTCCCGGCGGGCCGCGCCCGAAGCCGGGCAGGTCGACCGCGAGGACGTCGAAGTCGCGCTCGAGCAGCGGAAGCATCGGCCTCCAGGCGCGCCAGGTGTGCCCGATGCCGTGGATCAGGACGAGCGGCTCGCCGCCGCCGGCGTGGTAATGGTCCAGCTGCACGCCCGGAGCCTATGCGGCCCGCTGCTACCATCACGCGCCGCATGCCAAGCATCAACCAGCTCGTACGCAAGGGTCGCCGCCGACCCAAGAAGAAGGTCTCCACGCCGGGCCTCAAGTCCGGCCAGGGCCGCAAGAAGCGCATCGCGGCGCCCCAGCGGCGCGGGGTCTGCACCCGCGTCTACACGACCACGCCGAAGAAGCCGAACTCGGCGCTTCGCAAGGTCGCGCGCGTGCGTCTGACCAACGGCATGGAGGTCACCTCCTACATCCCGGGCGAGGGCCACAACCTGCAGGAGCACTCCGTCGTGCTCGTGCGCGGCGGCCGCGTCAAGGATCTGCCGGGCGTGCGCTACAAGGTCGTGCGCGGGACGCTCGACGCGGCCGGCGTGTCCGAACGCAAGAAGGCCCGCTCCCAGTACGGCGCGAAGGCGAGGTAGCGATGCCGCGCCGCGCCGCAGCCGGGGTCCGCCCGATCGACGCCGACCCGATGTACGGGTCGAAGCTCGTCCAGCAGGTGATCAACAAGGTCATGGTGGACGGGAAGAAGTCCACGGCCGAGAAGATCGTCTACGACGCGCTCGAGATCCTGTCCCGCCGCACGAACAACGACCCCGTGCCGGCGCTCGAGGAGTCGATCAAGATCCTCACCCCGGTGCTCGAGGTGCGCTCCCGCCGCGTGGGCGGCGCCACGTACCAGGTGCCCGTCGAGGTGCCCCAGCGCCGCGCCCGCACGCTGGCGGTGCGCTGGCTGATCGAGTTCGCCCGCAACCGCCGCGAGAAGTCGATGGCAGAGCGGCTGGCCGGCGAGCTGGTGGACGCCCAGTCGCAGCAGGGCGGCGCCTACAAGCGGAAGGACGACATCTTCCGCATGGCGCAGGCCAACAAGGCCTTCGCCCACTACCGCTGGTAGCGCTTCCGCCCGGGCGCGTACGCTTCGCCCGTGACCCCCGGCAACGTCGCCTTGGTCGAGGCCGCAGTCGACGCCTACAACCGGCGCGACGTCCCACGGCTCTGCGAGCTCATGACCGACGACGTCGACCTTCAGCCGCCGGTGTCGTGGCTCACGGGTCATGCCTATCGCGGTCACCAGGGCATTGCCGAGTGGCTCCGCGACCTAGAGGAGAGCTTCTCCTTCGCCCAGATCGAGCCGCTCGAGCTCACCGACCTCGGTGACCGGGTCCTCGCGATCACCCGCTTCGACGTGGAGGGCAACGAGAGCCGCGTCTCGTTCGGCTCCGAGCTTGGCCTCGTGCTCGGGATCGAGGGCGGCCGGATCGCGAGCTGGATCGGCTTCATGAGCCACGCGGAGGCGCGTGCGGCGGCCACCGGGGAGCGTACGATCCAGTAGGTGCCCCTCTACGAGTTCGACTGCGGCGCCTGCGGGGCGCGCTTCGAGGAGATCGTGCCGCCCGGCTGCACCGCGCCCTGCCCGGCGTGTGGGGGCGAGCAGGTGACGCGGGCGTTCTCGCAGATCGCGGCGCCCGGGGTCCCCGTCGGCCCGAGCCGCGCGGCGGCTCGGGACTCGGATGCGCGGCGGCGTGAGCGCGAGGCGGTCAAGAAGGAGCGCTTCGTCGCCGAACGGAAGCGAAGAAGGGGCCAGGGGCCGCCCGGCGGCTGAGGCTCGAGCAGCGATTGGTCGCTTTTACGTGCCCCAGGGGGGCAAATCGACCAATCGCGGGGGAAGGGCGGGACCGCGCTCCCTTCGTTGCCCGTCGTTCCGTCTGCCAGGCGCGCTATTCGCGCGCGGGCGCGACTAACCGAACCGCCCCGGCGGCCAGCGCCAGCGCCCCCGCCACGATCTCGAGCGTCAGCCCGGGCCCCGCGGCGGCCGTCGCGCCCTCGAAGTTCCGCCCCAGCACGCCCGTTTCGTTCGTCTCCGGCAGGTCCACCAGCAGCGCCCACGCCAGCACCGCCACGCCGATCACCGCCAGCGTCACCGCCGCCGGCCGCGAGCCGCCGATCCCGGCTCCCCAGGCCATCGCCCCCGCCAGCACCGCCAGCAGGATGAACGAACCTCCGTTGCGCTCGAACCCGCTCAGCTCGCAGCGGTCCGCGAGCTCCGGGTTCGTGTCCTGGATCACCTGGCAGGACCCGCTCGCCACGTCCACCGAGGCGACCACGGAGAACTCGGTCACCACGAGCAGCACCGCGGCCAGGAGGCCGGCCGCCGTTACCCCGATTGCAAGCGGGCTCGCGCCCTGAAACGCCCCTCTGAGGGCCCTCAGATGCCTGCTACCATCACGGGTCGTTTCGCGGGCGGGCACCGTCTGCTCGCGATCCCGCTCGGTCACGCGGTTATCGGCCACGTGAAGGCGGGTCTAGACACGTCGATGGAGACTCCTACGACATAGAGCACTTCCGGGCGAGCACAGGACGCAGCACCGGGCCCGGACAGGGCCTTTTTTCTGCTCGGATTCAGCACCACATCAGGAAAGTTCATGGCACGCAAGGTCACACTCGAGAAGACGCGCAACATCGGGATCATGGCGCACATCGACGCCGGAAAGACGACGACGACTGAGCGCATCCTCTTCTACACCGGACGCACCCACAAGATGGGTGAGGTCCACGAGGGCGCGGCCGTCATGGACTGGATGGAGCAGGAGCAGGAGCGCGGCATCACGATCACCTCGGCCGCGACGACCGCGTCCTGGCGCGACCACCGCATCAACATCATCGACACACCCGGCCATGTGGACTTCACGGTCGAGGTCGAGCGCTCCCTGCGCGTCCTCGACGGCGCCGTGGCCGTGTTCGACTCCGTCGCCGGCGTCGAGCCGCAGTCCGAGACCGTCTGGCGCCAGGCCGACAAGTACCGCGTCCCGCGCATCGCCTTCATCAACAAGATGGACCGCATCGGGGCCGACTTCGCCGGCTCGGTCCAGACCATGATCGACCGCCTGGGCGCCCACCCGGTGCCCGTGCAGCTGCCGATCGGCGCCGAGGCCGATTTCACGGGCGTCGTCGACCTCGTGAACATGAAGGCGATCATCTACAAGGACGACCTGGGCCAGGAGTCCGAGGTCGTCGACATCCCGGCCGAGCTCACGGACGCCGCCAATCAGGCGCGAACGGAGCTGATCGAGGCCGTCGCCACGTACGACGACGAGCTGATGGAGGACTACCTCGAGGAGAAGCCGATCGAGCCGGCGCGGCTGATCCAGGACATCCGCAAGGCCACGCTCGACATCTCGATGACGCCGGTGCTGTGCGGCTCCGCTTTCAAGAACAAGGGCGTGCAGCCGCTGCTCGACGCGGTCATCGACTACCTGCCGAGCCCGCTCGATGTGCCGCCGGTCGAGGGCCTCGAGGGCTCGCAGATCCAGGACGGCGAGGGCACGCCCACCACGCGCGAGCCGTCGGACGAAGCGCCCTTCGCTGCGCTCGCCTTCAAGGTCATGGCCGACCCCTACGTCGGCAAGCTCACCTACTTCCGCGTCTACTCCGGCACGCTCCAGGCGGGCGGCCGGGTACTCAACTCCCTGACCGGCCGCACCGAGCGCGTGGGGCGCATCCTGATGATGCACGCGAACCACCGCGAGGAGGTCGAGGAGGTGTACGCGGGTGACATCGCCGCGGGGGTCGGCCTCAAGCAAACCTCGACCGGAGACACCCTTTGCGCCCCCGACGCACCGGTGGTGCTCGAGGCGATCCAGTTCCCCGAGCCCGTCGTCCACCTCTCGATCGAGCCCAGGACCAAGGTCGACCAGGAGAAGCTGTCCGTCGCCCTGCAGCGGCTCGGCGAGGAGGACCCCACCTTCCAGGTGCGCAGCGACGAGGAGACCGGCCAGACCGTGATCTCCGGCATGGGCGAGCTGCACCTCGAGGTGATCGTGGACCGGCTCAAGCGCGAGTTCAAGGTCGAGGCCGCGGTGGGCCGCCCGCAGGTTGCGTATCGCGAGACCGTACGCGCCGGCGTCCAGAAGGTGGAGGGCAAGTTCATCCGCCAGACCGGCGGCTCGGGCCAGTACGGCGTGGTCTACATCAATCTCGAGCCGGCGCCGGGCGAGGGCTTCGACTTCGTCAACAAGATCAAGGGCGGCGCCGTGCCGTCGGAGTTCATCCCCGCCGTCGAGAAGGGGATCGAGGAGGCGCTCGAGTCGGGCGTCAAGGCGGGCTATCCAATGGTGGACGTGCGCGCAACCCTGACCGACGGCAAGTACCACGACACCGACTCCTCGGAGGTGGCCTTCAAGATCGCCGGCTCGCTGGCGCTGAAGGAGGCCGCGCGCCGGGCAAAGCCCGTGCTGCTCGAGCCGATCATGGCGGTCGAGGTGGTCACCCCGAACGATTTCATCGGCGACGTCATCGGCGACCTGTCGAGGCGCCGCGGCCACGTGGAGGGCCAGGAGCCGCGCGGCAACGCCGTGGCGGTGAAGGGCAGCGTGCCGCTGTCGGCCATGTTCGGCTACGCCACCGACCTCCGTTCCTCGACCCAGGGGCGGGCCACCTACACGATGCAGTTCGACCGCTACGACGAGGTGCCCACGAACATCGCCGAGGAGATCGTCGAGCACCGCACCGGCGAGCCCGTCGGGGCCGGGGCGTAAGGAGTATGTTTCGCAAGTTCGGCCCAGGGCCGAGGAAGACTTTGAGAAAGGGGTAGTTCGGAGTGGCGAAGGAGAAGTTCGAGCGCAACAAGCCGCACGTAAACGTCGGCACCATCGGCCATATCGACCACGGCAAGACCACGCTCACCGCGGCCATCACGAAGGTGCTATCGGAGAAGTACGGCGGCCAGTCGATGAGCTTCGAGGAGATCGACAACGCTCCTGAGGAGAAGGAGCGCGGGATCACGATCGCCACGTCGCACGTGGAGTACGAGACGGAGAACCGTCACTATGCGCACGTCGACTGCCCGGGCCACGCCGACTACGTGAAGAACATGATCACGGGCGCCGCCCAGATGGACGGCGCGATCCTGGTGGTCTCGGCGGCCGACGGCCCCATGCCGCAGACGCGCGAGCAGGATGTGCTCGCGCGTCTGCGGCATCGGGCCGTCGGCGGCCGACACGACGAGGATCGCGCCGTCCATCTGCGCGGCGCCCGTGATCATGTTCTTGATGTAGTCGGCGTGACCGGGGCAGTCGACGTGCGCGTAGTGACGGTTCTCCGTCTCGTACTCCACGTGCGACGTGGCGATCGTGATCCCGCGCTCCTTCTCCTCCGGAGCGTTGTC
>JBKGUS010000200.1:0-8771 GCA_046462295.1 Thermoleophilaceae bacterium
GTTGATGCCCGAACCGCCGCTGCTCATGCTGACGCCGTAAGCCGCGTGACAGGTCCTAACGTCCTCGCTTCGAGCGCCGCGCCTGCGGGTACGAAGCGCCCGTGCTCGCCACAGACGTCATACGCGCCGGCTTCGGGGTCGCCCTTCTCGCCGTCCCCGCTCGGTTGGTGAGCCTCACCGGCGCCGAAGCCGACGCCGGCACGGTGACGGCGGCACGTGTGCTCGGCGTTCGACACGTGTTTCAGGCCGCCGGCAGCCCGCGACTCGCCCGCACCAAGTGGCGCCACGCGGGTGCCGCGATCGACGGCGTTCACGCCGGGTCCATGATCGCGCTCGGCCTTCGCGACGAACGTCATCGCTCGGTCTGCTTCGCCAATGCCCTGACCGCGGCGGCGCCCGCGGTCGCGAGCCTGGCCGAGACGCGACAGCAGCTCTGAGGCCCACCGTTCGTAGAGCGGGCGCTCACGGCGTGCCGCGCGAGCGCATCTCGGCCGCACCTAGGAGCGCCAATGAGACTCCGGGGCGGGCAAAGCGGCGGGCCGTGGCCCGGCCAACGCCCTTCCCGGCACGGTTACGACGACCACCTCCTGCTGGTCCATGGGGGATCGCTACCGGCGCACGGCGCAGTGGCTGTCTCGCGGTAAGCCAGCTGACAGGCACGCGGCGGCGCGACCCCCTCCGGGTACCTGCGACGGCGTGAAGGCACCAACCCGCACGGATGGCTATGCACCGATCCGTGACTATGCCGCGATCGGCGATGGGCGATCGCTTGCCCTGGTGGCGTGCGACGGCGCGATCGACTGGCTCTGCCTGCCCGCTTTCAACGGACCGCCGATTTTCTCGTCGCTGCTCGACAGCCGCGACGGCGGGTACCTGGTACTCCGACCGGAGGGTTCGTTCACCGCCGACCGGCGCTACGTGCCGGGGACGAACGTCCTGGAGACGACCTTCAGGGCGGCGGAGGGGGTGGTCCGGGTCACGGACGCGCTCACGATCGACACGCGAGGACCGGTCCGGTGGCACGAGCTCACCCGTCGGGTGGAGTGCCCTGCGGGCTCCGTTCGCCTTGGCTGGGAGGTCGCGCCCAGGTTCGGCTGGGACCTCGCCCGGGGCTGGACGCGCTCACCCCAGGGCATTCCGGTGGTCGAGCACGGGGACCTTTCGCTCGCCGTGCTCAGCTTCGACTTGGGTGAACCGCAGATCGAGGAGGGGTCGGTTCGGTCGCATGTCACGCTCGAGCCTGGCGATCGCGGCATTCTCTCGATGTGCGCGTTCGTCACGTCGCCGCTCCTCTTCTCCGGGAGGGACGCCCTCGAGCTCCGGCTCGATGAAACTGCCGACTACTGGAGGCGCTGGTCGAGCGCCGACGCGTACAACGGGCCCTGGCGAGATGCCGTGCTGCGGAGCGCGCTGGCGCTCCAACTGCTCATCTACCGGCCCTCCGGAGCGATGGCGGCGGCGGGGACTGTGGGCCTTCCCGAGCGCCTGGGCGGCCAGCGCAACTGGGACTACCGCTTCGCATGGCTGCGCGACACCGCGTTCGCCCTCGAGGCGATGCAACGGCTCGGGTACCGCGACCAGGTGCATGCCTCACTGGCCTATGTGCTCGACGTCAGCCGGCAAACCATCCGCGTCTGCAGGCGTTCTACGGGCTCCATGGAGGCAGCGGACGCACAGAGCTGGACGCCGCCGAGCTCGAGGGCTACCGGGGCTCCCGGCCAGTGCGGGTGGGAAACAACGCTGCCGAGCAGCGCCAGCTCGGCAACTACGCGGACGTGCTCATGACCGCCTGGCGGTACGTCGAGGACGGCAACGCGCTCGACGAGGAAAGCGGTGCGCGGCTGGCCGAGCTGGCCGACTTCGTGACGGAGACCTGGACCAAGCCCGACGCCTCGATCTGGGAGCTCGGCGACTACCGCCAGTACACGCAGGGGAAGCTCGCCGCCTGGCTGGCGCTCGACCGCGCCGTCCGCCTGGCCGAGCATGGCGAGCTCCCCGCAGAAGGCGTCCGGCGCTGGCGCACGGCCGCAGCAGCGGCACGCCACTACGTCGAGCACGATTGCTGGTCGGTCGAGCGGAGCGCCTACGTGCGCGAGCCCGGCTCGACCGCGCTCGATGCGTCCGTGTTGCTGGCTTGTCGCGAGGCGGTGGACTTCGTCGCGGGTGACGACCCACGGCTGGTCGCGACGATCGACGCCATCCGCGCCGAGCTCGGCCGCGGCCCGCTGATCTACCGGTACAGCGGAATGGAGGAGAAGGAGGGCGCCTTCCTGGTGTGCTCGTTCTGGCTGGCTGAGGCGTTGGCCCGCGCCGGACGGGTGGAGGCGGCGGAGGAGCTGATGGACGCGATGGTCGGCCTCGCGAACGACGTCGGCCTCTATTCGGAGCAGATCGACCCGGATTCGCTCGACATGCTGGGGAACTTCCCGCAGGCGCTGTCTCACCTGGCGCTGGTCAACGCGGCTTTCGTCGTGCGCGACGCTGCAAGGTCCAGGCGCCCCCGTCGCGCGGCCTCCCGACCGGCGTACGGCCCCGTCGGCCCATGAGCGGTCCGGATCCCGGCGAGCGCACGCTCGACCACGGCCCGGCCGCGCGGGCCGTCAGCACCTCGGTGCGGGGCAACAGCACCGCCTTCGGATTCTCGATAATGATCACTGCATCGTTCGGCGGGCTCGTGAGCCTGAACGGCACGCCGGAGTTCATCGACATCATGCTGTTCGGAGTCGGGGCGGCCGCGGCGGTCGGCGTGCTCGAGGGCCTCGTCAGCCGGGGCTTCCGCGTCCCGGCGTCGACTTCACCGTCGGAGATCCGGCTCCTGGGCACGGCGATGAACTTCCTGTCGGTCGCGGCCGGCATCGCCACCGCCATGGGGCTGGGCGAGATCGTCGGGACACGCCCCGCTTGGCCGGTCGCGGCTTTCGGCGCCGCCGGTGTGTACATGCTCGGCGAGAGCGTCGAGCTCCTGCTGGCGGAGGGCATCCAGCGCCTGCGCGGCGACCCCCGCGCCGGGGAGGAGCAGGTCGAGTAGCGGCTCGCCTCAGCCACCGTGGGCCCATTCGACGGCGCTGACCCTCGTGAACACGCTGATTGCGTGCGGCCGGCGGGCCGGAACCGGGCTCAGGCCGGTTCCCAGTACTCGTGCTGACAGCGCGGGCAGACGGGCAGGTTCGTGACGACACCCGGCGGTACCTCATGTTCCAGGCCGCACTCCCGGCACCGGAAGCGACCCGGCGTCACGGTCTCGCCCGATACGAACGGCTGCCCGCGCGCGTATGTCTCGCGCTGGTGCTCGGTGCGCCTTGCCCGATCGAAGAGCGCCATCACCAGACGTCCGGATAGGCCCGCTCCGGATAGTCGCCGCCCACGCCACCGGGCCCGTGGTCGATCGCCATCTGGATGACCTGGGCCGTGTGCAGCGGGCGGCGGTCGGTCATCTGCTCCACCTGCGTCTTGCACGAAAAGCCGTCGCCGATGACGATCGTGTCCTTCGCGGCATCGCGCACCATCGGCATCAGCTTGTGCTCGCCGATCTCGAGCGAGATCTCGTGGTGCTCGTGCTCGAAGCCGAATGAGCCGGCCAGACCGCAGCACCCCGAATCGAGGACCGCGGCGTCCAACCCCATGCGCCGATACAGGGACTGCTCCTTCGACATTCCCATCGTCGCCTCCTGGTGGCAGTGGCCGTGCACGATCGCCTTTCGCTCGAGCTTCGGGGGCTGCCACTCAGAGGCGTGCAATTCGAGGAACTCGCCGAGCGTGAGTGTCTGGAGGCTCAGCCGCTTGGCGTCCTCGTCGTGGGGCAACAGGTTGGGCAGCTCGTCGCGGAACGACGCGACGCAGCTCGGCTCGATCCCGACCACCGGGACGCCGGCGCGGATCTGCGGGCGCAGCTGGCGCAGCATCCGGCGCCAGAAGCGGTTCGCCAAGTCCAGCATGCCGTAGTCGTAGAGAGGGCGCCCGCAGCAGAGCTGGGGCCCGGGGACCACAACGCGGAAGCCCGCGGCCTCGAGCACCTCGACCGCGGCC
This sequence comes from Thermoleophilaceae bacterium, assembly GCA_046462295.1. Lineage (GTDB taxonomy): Bacteria > Actinomycetota > Thermoleophilia > Solirubrobacterales > Thermoleophilaceae > JACVRW01. The sequence continues at coordinate 4,027 of JBKGUS010000200.1, forward strand.
TTCATGGGCTCCGGATGGAGGAAGTTGTTGAAGGTGTCGGGGAACAGGACGACCGGATCGCCCGCCGGGTTCACCTCTCCACGCTCCGCGAACCATTGCTTGAAGGTCTGGCGTGCGAACGGCGGCATCTCTCGCGCTGGGGCGATCCCGCCGAGGCGCTTGACCAGCTTGCGGTTGGCAAGGAGGTTTGCCAGGCGCGGGACGTACGACGCCAGCCGGGCGTGGAACATGATCAGGCCCATCGTGTAGGCCTCCGGCGGCCGCAGCCGCCGCTTGTGGTACTTGGACAGGAACTCGGCCTTGTAGGCCGCCATGTCGACCGAGACCGGGCAGTCCCCCTTGCAGCCCTTGCAGGACAGGCAGAGGTCGAGCGCCTCGTAGACCTCGTCGGAGCGGAAGCCGTCCCGCACCGTGTCGCCCTGGAGCATCTCGTAGAGGATGCGGGAGCGCCCGCGGGTGGTGTGCATCTCCTCACGGGTGGCCATGTAGCTGGGGCACATCGTGCCGCTCTCCGTGTTGCGGCATATCCCGGCGCCCACGCAGCGCAGTGCCGCGTGCGCGAAGGAGCCGCCGTCCTCCGGGTAGGAGAAGTGGGTGTCGACCTGGGCGGGGCGGTAGCCGCCGCCCAGCTTCATGTTGGAGACGATCGGATAGGGATCCACGAGCTTGTGCGGGTTCATCCGGTTGCGTGGATCCCAGATGCCCTTGAACTCCCGGAAGGCCTGCACGAGCTCCTCGCCGAACATCTTCGGCAGCAGCTCTGCGCGCTGCTGGCCGTCGCCGTGCTCGCCCGAGAGCGAGCCGCCGTGCTCGAGGCACAGCTCGGCCGCCTCGCCGAGGAATCTCCGCCACTTCCGGACCCCGCCGGCGCTGCGCAGGTCGAAGTTGATGCGGCAGTGCACGCAGCCGTCGCCGAAGTGGCCGTAGAGGGCGGCCTCGTAGTCGTGCCGGGCGAGGAGCTGCTGGAACTCGCGCAGGTACGCGCCGAGGCGCGCCGGCTGCACGGCGGCGTCCTCCCAGCCCGGCCAGTGGTCGCGCTCCATTGGCACGTACGAGGTGGCGCCGAGTCCCGATTCGCGGATGCCCCACACCTGCTCGGCCTGCTCGACCGAGTCGAGCAGCTTCATGGTCGGCGTGTCGCGGTCGCGCTCGAGCGTCGTTGCGCACCGCCGTGCGCGCTCGTCGGCCTCGTCGATCGTCTCGCCGGCGAACTCGCACAGCAGGAAGCCGTCGCCCTCCGGCAGCAGCGGGATGTCGGAGGTGTGCATCCCGCGCAGGCGCATGTCGCGGATGAGCTTGTCGTCGATCGCCTCCAGCCCGACGGGGCCGTACTCGAGGATCTCCATGACGTGGTCAGCGGCGTGGAAGATGTCCGGGTAGCCGAGGATCAGCGTCGCGCGCTTGGGCGGCGAGTGGACGAGCCTGACCGTCGCCTCCAGGACCGTGGCGAGCGTCCCCTCGGAGCCGACCAGCGCGCGAGCGACGTTGAAGCCGCGCTCCGGCAGGAGCTCGTCGATGTTGTAGCCCGACACCCGCCGGGGGATGTCCGGGAACCCGGCGCGGATGCGCTCGGCGTAGCGGTCGCGCAGGTCGCGCATCTGCCGGTAGAGCTCTCCGCGGCGGCCCCCTTCGGCGATGATGCGCTCGAGCTCCTCCTCGGTCGTCCGGCCCACGCGCAGCCTGAGCCCGTCGTAGGTGAGCACCTCCAGCTCGTGGACGTTGTCGGAGGTCCGCCCCGCCATCACCGAGTGGATGCCGCAGGAGTTGTTTCCGATCATCCCGCCGAAGGTCGCGTACTCGTGCGTGGAGGTGTCCGGCGCGAAGGTCAGGTGGAACCGCTCCTCCGTCTTGTCGGAGAGCTGGTCGCGGACGACGCCTGGCTCGACGCGCGCGAGCTCGCGCTCGGCGTCGATTTCGTGGATGTGCAGCAGGTGCTTCGAGTGGTCGATCACGACGGCGACGTTCGTCGTCTCGCCGGAGAGACTCGTAGCGCAGCCGCGGTTCAGATCGGGGCGTCGTGCTCCGCGCAGACCCGGTGCGCCTCGACGACGTCCTCGACGGTCCGCGGGATCACGACCCCGATCGGGGCCTGGCGGTAGTTGGAGCTGTCGTGTGAGTAGATCGCCCGGGTGCCGGCGTCGAAGCGGACCTCCCCTTGAACGGCCCGCTCGAGCTCCCTCTCGAGCGACTCCACGTCCACGCGATCGGTGCCCTCCGGGCCGAGCAGGTCGTGCCCGAGGCCGGCACCGTTCGCGTGCTCCGCGCCGCCGCGCCAGGCGGCCACGGCAGGATGTGTCCAGCGGCTGTGGCTCGTGCTCAAGCCGCGTACCTCTTCGCCTCGTCGGCCTTCAGGGTCAGACCGAGCCCGGGCCGCTCGCGGTCCGGTTGCAGGGCTCCGCCGTCGGGCTCGAGCGTTCCGTCGAAGAGCAGCCGCTCGACCCGCACGTGGTCGTGGAAGTACTCCAGGTGGCGCAGCGTCTCCATGGCGCAGCAGACGTGCGCCGAGACGGCCGGCGCGCAGTGCGCCGAGAACGGGATGTTGTGCGCGCGGCACAGTCCGTCCGCCCGCAGCATCGCCGTGATGCCGCCGCAGCGCGTGACGTCGGCCTGAAGCACGTCGACGCCGCCTGCATCCAGCAGCCGGCGCAGGTCCGCGAGCCCCCAGGCGTACTCGCCCGCGGCGATCTCGATCGCGGCCGGCGCGCGGTCGCGCACCAGGCGGAGTCCGTCCAGATCCTCGGAGCTGACCGGCTCCTCGAGCCACGTCACGTCGGCCTCGGCGAAGCGCTCCGCCCAGCGCAGCGCCTGCTTGCGGGAGTAGGCGCCGTTGGCGTCGACCATCAACTCGGTCCCTGGGCCGACCACCTCGCGCGCCGCCCGCAGCCGCGCAGGGTCTTGGCGCGGCTCACGGCCCACCTTCATCTTGACGCGCGTCATGCCCTGCGCCACCCACCCCGCCAGCTGCTCCTGTAGCCGTTCGAGCGAGTAGGAGGTGAAGCCGCCGCTTCCGTAAATCGGTACCGACGGGTGGAAGCGCGGCAGCAAGTCGGCCAGCGGCATGCCCAGAAGTCGCGCCTTCAGGTCCCACAGCGCGATGTCCACGGCGGACACGGCCATGGCGCCGAGCCCCGGCTGGCCGGCGTTGCGGATCGCCTCCTGCATCGACGCCCAGACGGCCGGGGGCGACATGGCGTCCGCGCCCAGCGCCTGGCTGACTAGCTTCGACTTGACGAAAGCCGCGGTCGAACCGTCGCCGTAGGTGTAGCCCAGTCCGGTCACGTCCCCGGCGTGCGCCTCGACCACCACTGCCGTGGTGGAGTCCCAGGCCAGCGTGCCGTCGGACTCCGGTTCCTCCGTCGGCACGGTGTAGGCGGATACGTCTACTTCCTGCACCTCCGCACGCACACCTCTGGGAGCGACGATCGCCATCAGCGGGCTCCTTTTCGGGGACCCCTGGCGGATACCCGTGCTTCGCCTCCGGACGCGGTTCCACGGCCGGGGCTGTCAGCCAACCGACACGCGCGCCGGCGGCTGGCTAGTCGCGGCGCTGGCGCTGGCGTCGCAGGCGGCGCCGCACCAGGCGGCGCCTGGGCCTCGTCGTCCGCGCGCGCCTCCCGCGCGAGCGGTGCACGAGAGAGATGATCAGTTCCATGTTGGACTACCGCCCCGCGCGAGGCCAAGGATTCCTCGCGACGGCTGGCGGCCGACGAACGCCAAGCCGGCAAGCGCGACGCGATCCTTGCGCAGCCGCGACCAGTACAGCTCGAGCGGCGAGCGCGCCTCGATCGGGGCGCCGGCCTCCGCGCCGTGCTCGTCGCGGACCGCCTTCTCGTCGAGTTCGAGCGCGCCGGTGCTCATGGTGCTGGCCGGCGTGTACCCGGCCCGGGGCCACCGACCTTTGGAGCGTCGGGTTCCTGACACCCCGCGCCCGCCCTCCGGCGTCCGACGTCCGGCTGCCGACAGGAGCAGCGACTCAGCGGGGCCCGCCGGGTACCCGGAGCAGTGGTGGCGCCCATGCCGAGACGTTGCGACCACGGCCGGACCGGCGCGTGCTGGGCCTAAGGCTCTTCCTTTTCCTCCTCGCCCTACTGGTCGGCGCCTCGGTCCTCGCCAGCCTGCCCCGGCAAGAGCCGCCCGACCCCACCTACAGCCAGTTCATCGCTGCCGTCGAGGCAGGGCGGGTGGAACGGGTGAAGATCGACGTCGAGGACAACTCGGTCGAGGTCTGGCCGGTGCGCGGCGACGCCTACGAGACCGCGTTCCCGGACAACACCGAGCAGGGCCTCATCGACCGTCTCAGGGAGCGCGGCGTGGCCATCGAGGTCGAGGAGGCAGGCGGCTCGTGGTGGACGACGGCGCTCATAATCGCCGTGCCGGTGGTGATCTTCATCCTGTTCTGGCTCTTCCTGCTACGTCGCATGCAGGGGCCTGCGGGTCAACTCACCCGCTTCGCCAAGTCGAAGGCGAAGCTGGCCTCGGTCGATTCGCCCAAGATCACGTTTCGTGATGTGGCGGGGGTCGATGAGGCGGTGGAGGAGCTGCATGAGATCAAGGAGTTTCTCGAGAATCCGAGGAAGTTTCAGGCGTTGGGGGCCCGGATTCCGAAGGGGGTGTTGTTGTATGGGCCGCCTGGTACGGGTAAGACGTTGTTGGCTCGGGCGGTGGCGGGCGAGGCGGGTGTGCCGTTCTTCTCGATCTCTGGGTCGGATTTCGTGGAGATGTTCGTGGGGGTGGGTGCCTCGCGG
>JBKGUS010000201.1:0-3410 GCA_046462295.1 Thermoleophilaceae bacterium
TCCTCAAACTCCTCCTGCACGTCACGCACGACGAATCGCTCTGCCGCCGCGCCGATTAGCATCGTGAGGAAGCCGATGCCGACGAGCATCACCGCCATCGCCAGCACCCGGCCCTCCGTGCTCGTCGGGAACTGATCGCCATAGCCGACCGTGGTCATCGTGGTTACTGCCCACCAGATCCCATCCCACGCCGTCGGCTCGTCCTCCAGTGCCGCGTACGCCGTTCCGCCGGCGACCACCACGAGCAGCGTTACGAGCGCCGCGTAGCGCAGCCCTTCGGCCGAGAACAGCCGCCGGCCGTAGCGGAGCAGCGGAAACAGCCGCAGCAGCCGGAGCAGGCGCAATACGCGGATCGACTGGAGACTCGCCGGGAGGAACGGCGGCGTCAGGACGACGACCACGACCTCGACCGGGTGCTCGCGCAGCCATCGCCAACGGTCGGGCACGACGGAGAGCATCGTCACCGCCTCGACCAAGAAGGCAAGCCAGATCAGCCAGTTCAGTACGGAGGCGATCGAGTCCCACGGCTCACCGACTGGGGACTCCTCGATCACGATCACCGGGATCACGAGCAGCGCCGCGACGATCAGCGGCAACTCGAAGCGTTCCCCGATCCGCCGGCTGCGCTCGTCCATCCACGGGCCCTTTCGACGGGCCGAGCCGCCGTCCTTGCCGTGGCGCACACGACCCCTATTGGTGCCCGAACCTATCTATGTTGCGTCCTCGGTGGCCTCCGGGAGATCGTGCAGATCGTCCGGTCCAAAATGATCGTCATCAAATAGCGCCAACGGGTGCCTCTGCGCGACGTTGATCGTGGCATCCCATGCCTCGCCACCGAAGTGCATGGCCAGGTACGCGGTGCCCACGCAGATGCTGAGTGCGCCCTCGTCAACACCAGGGGTCATCGTCCCGCTCGGTTCGAGCCGTGGACTGGGTGACTGCGAGAGATGCCAGGCAGCGAAGTTGGGATGGGTGAGCTCGCTCAACTCCGAGTAGAGGGACCGGCCGTGCAGGAACGAACTGGCCAACGCGATCTATGACCTGTTGCTCGACCGCGACGAGACGCCAACGGGGTGGCGAACGTAGACCCGCTCGACGCGATCCCCGTTCTGGACGGGCATCCTGACGGCCCGGTGGTGCGCGGGCGAGCTGGGACGAGGAGCGGGAGGTCAGGGAGGCGAAGGGCCGCCAGCGGCGGCGGGGCGCTGGGCACGGCGTTCGACCGCTACAACCCGACGTTCGCGGCGCTTCACCGCGCCGGCATCGTCACGTTTGAGGAAGTCGCGCAGCGGGGCCGGTTCGATCTGCTCGGCGTCGAGTGGGTCGGTGAGAACACGCTCGCCTGTCTTGGCCAATGCCCTTGAGGCGCGCGGGCTTGCCTTCGCGGACGGACCCGCCCCGCCGAGTTCGGCCGCAAGCTACGCCATCTACGGGAAGCGTCAGGACTATCACGAGAAGACGTCTCTCGGAAGCTGCGCCACCACGAGATCGATGCCACCTATCAGATCGTCGCCGCGTGGGAGTGTGGCCGCTTGGCGCCTTGCGGGCGCGACATCGCCAAGCTGGCCGCAATGTTCGGCGTCAAGGTCGTTCTGGTGGAGGGCTAGATGCCCCGCTCCGGGTTTGCGTGGTCGGGTCGCGGACTGCGTGTACGGCTATCGGGTCGCCCCCGTAACACGGGGGTCCTAGGGTTCCCGCCAGCCGTCTGTTGGAGCCAGACGTCGTTTGAGTTGCCGGTGGCGTCGGTCTCTTCGGGGGCCGGCGTTCACCGAAACACGTCGGCCCTGGCGGATAGGCTTTTTTCGTAAGTCAAACGACGAAGTAAGGAAGCTCCAACATGAAGTCGAAGACGGCACTGCACCCGAACCACCCAAGCGACCTCTCCGGTCGATTCATCCCGAAGGACAGCGAGGACGAACTTCGGACCATCTTCCGCCAGATCCCCGACCTGAACCGCGAGAGACTTAGCCGCGCTCAAGCGAAGGGCCGAACGAATGTCATGCTCCTCGTCGGCGAGCACGTCTATCGCGACCCAGCTACCGGTCGGCTGATCCTGGCTAGTGAGGCCCCCCAGCAAGCGTTCGTGGAAGGCTGGGAGTTGGCTGGTCATCAAATCCATGAGCAGCACCGGTCAACTGGGAACTATGACCGCGCCATCCGCGACGGTGCGCGCCGCTCGCGAGTGCAACAGCTGCGAGCGATGACAGGCATGCAGCAAGCTACCGGCCGCGCGCCGCGCGAAGCACGGAATGAGCGTCGTCGCGGATCGCGCCGTGGTGAGCGGTCGTCGGCATCGTCGAGCGACGATCCCGACCCAGATCCTGAGCCGGCTGAGCGCCGGTTTTGCGAGAACGAGCGCTGCCAGCGGGACATTTCCCGTCGCCATCCGCTCGCCCGCTACTGCGACGACGCTTGCCAACAGCAGGCGTATCGCGACCGTTGCCTGCGCGAGGTGCTCGACGAGATATCCGGCACGTTCACGAGCGTGCTCTCGTGCGGGTGCGATCCGCAACGGAACGTCCTCGAGCCGGGGCACTGCTACCACTGCGGCAAACCCCGCGGGATCATCACGCGGGAGTGGGTGGACGACGGCGGCGTGCCAGCGCGATCGTTCGTCGCTACGCGCGGCCTGCCGCAGCGTGACCTGAGGGTCCGCCCGGACCGAGAGCTCTCAAACAAGCTGCGCGCCACCCGTGGCCGCTGGGACAAGCCCGAGCGGCGTGAGGTGACGGCATGACCCGCCATCTCCAGCCGGTCGACGACTCATCGAGAGGCCCATGGTTCCTGAGCACCCGGGCCGAGATCGATGCCTGGGCGGCCGAGCGGTGGGCCACTCTCTCCGCGCTCATGGAGGCCGAGCGCCGCGCCGCGCGGATCTTCAGCAGCAGCTTGAGCTCAGGAGGGTGGCGTGATGCTCACCTTTCCTGAGTTGCGGCGCCGCTGGCCCGACTGGCCGAGCCAGATTCGTGCGCAGGCGTTCGACACGCTTTCGCCGCGCGAACAGAACGAGTGTTGGGCCGACCTAGCCGCCTGGTGCCGTTGGCGACTCGACGACGAGTATGCGCTCGAGCGCGCGGCCGCAGGCTACGAGGTTGAGCCGCCGCCGAAGCGCCGCAGTCCGCACCACGGCACGCCTACGAACACGTCCACCGGCACCGCGCGGGTCCAGTTCGACGATGACGACCCGCTGAAGAGCATCCCGGCCGAGGTGTACCTCGAAGCGCTCGCCGGAGTGGAGGTGTCGTCGAGCGGCCGGGTGCGTTGCCCGACGCCTGACCATGAGGACCTACGCCCGTCGTGCAAGGCCTACGGCACCCGCTGGATCTGCTTTAGCTGCGGCGCTGGCGGTTCGATCATCGACCTGGCGGCGGCACTCTATGGAATCCCGCCGACGGGCCGGGGCTATTGGG
>JBKGUS010000202.1:0-9693 GCA_046462295.1 Thermoleophilaceae bacterium
GCGCGATGTCGAGGGCGTCGAGGATCTCGGCCTCGGCGATCTCGTTGGCGCCCGCCTCGACCATCAGGATGGCGTCCTCGGTGCCTGCGACGATCAGGTCGAGCGGCGACTCGAGCAGCCACTCCTCGTCCGGGTTGACGAGGAAGTTGCCCTCGGAGTCCTGGCCGATCCTGACGGCGCCCACGGGCGCCGGGAAGGGGATGTCCGAGACCATGAGCGCGGCGCTGGTGCCGTTCATGGCGAGGATGTCGTAGGGGTGCTCGTGGTCCACCGACATGGGGATCGAGACCAGCTGGGTCTCGCGCTTCCAGCCCTTGGGGAAGAGCGGCCGCAGAGGCCGGTCGATCATGCGGGCGGTGAGGGTGGCCTTCTCGCCGGCGCGGCCCTCGCGGCGGAAGAAGCTGCCGGGGATCTTGCCCGCGGCGTACATGCGTTCCTCCACGTCGACGGTGAGCGGCAGGAAGTCGACGTCGCGCAGGTTGCCCGCCGTCGCGGTGCACAGCACCTTGGTCTCCCCCGCGGTCACGACTACGGAGCCGCTCGCCTGCTTGGCGAGCTTGCCGGTCTCGAACTCGATCTCGGTACCGCCGATCTCGAGCGAGACCTGGCTCACACCATCAGTCATGTGTGTCCTTTCCGCCGCAGCGCAAGCTTTGGGCTTGCGGCGCGACTAGCCGCCTCCGGTTGGCGGCATGGCTTTCGTACGTTCCGTTGCGAACCCGCCTTAGGCTAGCGGGTCCGCAACGGAACTTGGCACCCCTGCCGGTCCTAACGGCGGATTCTGCAGTCCCGACGAAGGTCGAGCGAGCGGCGCTCACCGCGCTCGACGAAAACCTGGCGGGCCGACCGGACGGTGCCCTCGGGCTGTTCGCACGAGAGCGTCCAGGTCTCCTGCTGCGCCTCCTGGTAGGGCTCCGGGCCCGCGAAGGTCACCGTGCCGGTCCAGGGCTCGACCGCGGCGTAGTTGATCACGCGCACGACGTAGTCGCCCACCGGATCAGCGAGCACGGTCTCCTCGAAGTTCGTGGCCCCCTGGCCGGAGGTCGCGACGACCTGCCCGTCCTTGAGGATCTTCATGTCGTAGTCGCTCGCCGGAGTCGCCCACTCGATCCGCACCCGGGCCGTCGCGTTGTCGATCCCATCACCGCTCGGGACCGTGATCAGGTGGTCCTCGTAGCACGTCTCCGGCGGGTCGTCGAAGTTGGCACACGGCACGGCCTCGCCGCGCGAAGCGAACTGCTGCGGCGCGCTCGGCTCGCCGGTGGCGGGCCGGCCGCTCTCCTTCATCACGAGCGGACGGGTGGACGGGTTCGTGTGCCACTCGAACGCTCCGTTCGAGTCGACCTGCATCGTGCTGTTCAGCGTGTCGGTGAAGGTCGAGCCGTCGTAGGTCGGCGTCTCGAACGTCTTGGTCAGACGCAGAACGGCGTTCGCGGGTGCGCGGCCCGCCAGCACGGAGTGCTTGGTCGCGTCGGCGGTGTGCGCCTGCGCCTTGTAGAACGCCTCGCGGTTGCCGCCACCCGTGGCGTCGTCGGTGTTGCCGCTCCACTCGCCGAGCGTCTCCGCGAACGGCGGATGGAAGCCGAGGTCGCCGATCTCGAATGTGTAGCCGAACCCGCCCGTGGCGGAGTACGACCAGTCCTCCGTCGTGCCCGTGGTGTCGTAGAGCTGCCAGCCGTACTGGCTCGTGTAGCCGTTCTCGGCCGCCATCGAGTCGCCCAGCGCCTTCAGGGCGGGCTCGTCCGGGGCGAGGCCCTGCGACGCGAGGCCGGGCGGCCGCAGCACGAGGTTCGAGAACGTGTGGTTCGTGATCACCGTAGTGACCTGGCGGCTCGAGACGAGCTCGCGCACGTTCTGCGTCTCGGGCTCGGAGAATGGACCCGGGCCACGGTAGGTCTGGCTGAGCGGGTTCGAGTCGGAGCCAGGGCCGCCCCAGAAGGCGCCGTAGTTGCGGTTCGGGTCGACGCCGCCCTCGAAGATGCCCGTGCTCGGCTGCAGGCAGCTGCCCGCCGCGGGGTCGCCCGGCAGGCGGCAGTTCTTGCGCCGGTACTCGTTCGGGCTGGTGGCGGCCGCGAGGATGAACTCCGGATCGGAGATGTCCCCGCTGCCATCGAGGTCCGTATCGTGCCCGTCGCCGTGCATGTAGAGCTGGCCGGCCTCGCGCGAGGCGTTGAACCCGTCCGGGTTCACCACCGGCACGACGATCGTGCGGGTGCTCTCCACGAGGCTGCGGGCACGGGCGTCGCCGCGCCGGTAGCCCGTGATCAGCTCGTACGCCCACTCGATCGCGTGCTCGCCGGAGGGCCACTCGCGCGCGTGGTGCAGGCCCATCTGCAGGAACACCGGCCTGCCGTCGCGCGCGTTCGGGTTGGTGGCGATCTCGATGCCCTCGACCGCGCGGCCCTCGTAGGTGAGGTGGTTCAGCGTGATCGGCCGGACCAGGTCGGGGTGCTCACGGGCGAGCCGCTTCATGTCCTCGCTGTAGTCGAACAGGCGCCGGTAGGTGGCCTGACCGCTCGGGAACTCGGTCGCCGCGTTCGCCCGCTCGAAGCGCAGGTCGGCGAGGCGGTCGCGGTGCGCCTGCAGCGCGAGGTCGGGCACCTCGACCGTCCACTGGAAGCCGGCCTCCCTCAGCCGGCGCGCGTCGTCCGCGCCGTGCAGGACGACCTCGAGGTAGCCAGGCCCGCCGTGCTCGGTCGAATCGAGGCCGAGGGCGACCAGGTCATTACGCCGCTCGAGGCTCGGCGTGGAGACGCGCACCAGCTGGGAGCGCTGCACGTTCGTGGTGTCCACGGCCGTGGACTCGACGCTTAGGCCAGCGCTCTGCGCGCCGCCCGAGAGGCGGCAGGCCTGCACGACGAGGCGCTCGCCGGCGATCACATAGCCCGAGGCAAGCTCGCGGGCACCCCGGTAGGCCGATCCCGCAACGACCTGGCCGGTGTCGGCCTCGAACACTGCGACGTCCCAGTCGCCCTGCGCGGCCGTCAGGCGGGCGGCGACGGCGCCGGCGGTGGGCATCACCACCATGCGCTGCGCGTACCCCTCGCCGCCCGCCAGCTTGCGCTCCGTGCAGGAGCGCTCGACCGCGCTCGGAACCGCAACGTCGGCGCGGAGAAGCTCCGCAGCCGAGGCGGGGCTCGTTCCGACAGCCCCGATCGCGAGAACCACAACCAGCAGCGTCCGAAGTCTCATGTTGCGCTCTAACGCAGCGCTTTGCGAAAACTTGCGCCCGGAACTCCGGGATGTGCGATCCCGTTCAGGAACTGGGTCGGCGTGGTGGTGACGCCGGCGCGGATGCCGCTGCGGAAGTCACGCTCGACCCGCTGCGCGAGCGCCTCGGAGCGGCGGTCGGCCTCGAAGCGGTCGAGGTCGAGGTCGAGCTCCTCGGCGCGCCGCCAGAGATGCGGGTCGTCGAGGTGGCCCTGGTCCTCGAGAAGCGAGTCGTGCATCTCCCAGAAGCGGCCCTGGAGTCCGGCGGCCTCGGCCGCCGTGGCGAGCATCCGGGCGCGCGGGTGCTTCGAGACCACCGGGAAGTGGCGGAACACGCGCTGAACCGGGAGCTGCTTGAGGATCAGGTGCGCGCGGGCGCAGTAGGGGCACTCGAGGTCGGCGTACTCGATCACCACGGGCCCGGTGCCGCGGACGTGGTCGTCCGGCCCGGGCTCAGGCGGCGGTGCGCTGGTCCAGCGCGTCAAAGATGAGGTTGGCCCCCGGCACCTCGAGCGGCGGGGACATGTAGGACCATTCCACCGTCCCCTCCCGGCCCACCAGCACCAGGGCTCGCCCGGAGACGCCGTGCTCGTCCGACCACACGCCGTAGGCCCTGGCCACCTCGCCCTTCGGATGGAAGTCGGCCAGCAGCGGGATGTCCAGGTTCATGTGGCTGCGGAAGGCGCGGTGGCAGAAGACTCCGTCCACCGAGATGCCGAGCATCTTCGTGCCGCGCTCCTCGAGCTCCCCGAGCACCTCCTGGTAGATGCTGAGCTGGTCGGTGCAGACCGGGCTGAAGTCGGCCGGATAGAAGACCAGCACGACCTTCTGACCGCGGAAGTCCGAGAGCGAGACCTGCTTGCCGTCCTGGTCTGGGAGCGTGAACCCCGGAGCCTTCGCGCCGGCCTCGATCACCGGCGGAGCCCGAGCTCCTGGATGAGAGCCCGGTAGCGGTCGATGTCGCTGGCCTGGAGGTACTTGAGGAGGCGACGGCGCTTCCCGACCAGCATCAGCAGCCCGCGGCGCGAGTGGTGGTCCTTCTTGTGCTCGCGGAGGTGCTCGGTCAGCTCGTTGATACGAGCCGTGAGCAGCGCAACCTGGACCTCGGTGGATCCGGTGTCGCCGTCACCACGCCCGTGGCGGGCGACGATCTCGCGCTTCTTGTCCGCGGTCAACGTCATCGGCGGGAAACCGTAGCAGCCGCCTGTTCCACGTCGCGGTTCATCTGCTCCACCAGCTCGTCCACCGACTCGAACCGCTTCTCGCCCCGCATCCGCTCCACGAACGCGATCCGCAGCGTCTGGCCGTACAGATCGCCCTCGAAATCGATCAGGTGCGCCTCCACCAGGAGCCCCCGGCCCGTCTCGAAGGTGGGCCGAACGCCCACGTTGACGGCGGCCGGGTGGCCGTGCGCCCACGCCGCGTACACGCCGTGGCCGGGGTGGACATAGGCGTCGTCGGGTACGAGGTTCGCGGTCGGCATGCCGAGCGTGCGGCCGCGCTTGTCGCCCTCCACCACCTCGCCCTCGAACAGGAACGGCCCGCCCAGGAACTCGGCCGCCTCCTTCACCTCGCCGGCCGCCACGAGGCCGCGGATCTGCGTCGATGACACCGTCTCCCCCGCGACCTCCACCAGCGGCATCACGTTGGTCTCGAACTCCTCGTGCGAGCGCAGGAAGTCGGCGGTGCCCTTCGCGCCCTTCCCGAAGCGGAAGTTCTCCCCGACCGACACCCGCTCGGCGTCCAGCCTGCGGATCAGCACGTCCTGCACGAACTCCTCGGCGCTCCGCTCCGAGAACCCCCGGTCGAACGGGATCACGACCAGCTCCTCCACGCCCAGTCCCTCGATGAGGTCGCGCTTGGCCGGGAACGTGTTGAGCAGCTTCGGCGTGGCCTCCGGGTGGATCACCGACAGCGGGTGGGGGTCGAACGTGAGCACCGTGCCGCTGCCGCGGATGACCTCGCGGTGGCCCAGGTGGACGCCGTCGAACGTGCCGATCGCGACGCTGCGCGGGCCGCCGCCCGGCTCGACGTCGCCTAACGAGAGGACCTTCATGCGGGCGCGAACACTACGACGGGCTGCAGCTCGTCACCGCGTGGCTCGGCGATGGCGAGCAGCTCGCCGCCGTGGACGAGGCGCACTTCCCCTCCCTCCTGGCCCGGAGCATCCACCCGCCGGCCATGCCTCACGGCCGCCGCCTCGCCTTCGTCCAGCACGCGCTCCGGCAGGAACGCCAGCGCCTCCGCCAGCGGAACGATCCGCTCCGGGTCGGCGTCCTCCAGCCGGAACGGCCCGATCGCCGTGCGCTCGAGCTCGTCGCAGTAGGCGTCCCCGAGATCGGCGATCAGCGTCCGCACGTAGGTCCCGGCCGAGCACTCGATCTCGAAAGCGGCGCGGTCGCCCTCGTGCCACAGCAGCTCGGCGCGGTACACGGTCACGAGGCGCTCCTTCGTCTCCACCGACTCCCCGGCCCGCGCCAGCTCGTACGCACGCCGGCCCCCCACCTTCACCGCCGAGTACGCCGGCGGGCGCTGCATCTGCTCACCCACCGGGATGGACGGGCGCTCCGGCAGGCGCCCGGTCTGCAACAGCTCCCCGTCGCGGTCGCCGGTGTCCGACAGCCACCCGAGCCGCGCCACCGCCCGGTACGTCTTAGGCAGCCCCATCAGGAACCGCTGCGCCCGCGTGGCCCTCCCCACCAGCACGAGCAGCAGCCCGGTGGCGAACGGGTCCAGGGTGCCGGCGTGCCCCACCTTCGTCCGGCGCGGCAGCGTGCGGCGCACCTCGGCCACCACGTCGTGCGAGGTCACCCCCGCCGGCTTGGCCCGGAGCACGACCCCGGCGGGGACCAAGTCAGGCGGTCAGCTGCTCGCGGACGAGCTCGCGGAGGCGCTCCACCAGCTCCGGGTACGGCAGCGGAGTCGAGAAGCCCGCCGCCTGCGGGTGCCCGCCGCCGCCGAAGGCGCGGGCGATGCGCGACACGTCCACGCTGCCGTCGGTGGCCCGCAGGCTCACCTTGCGCAGTCCGTTGCGGTCCTCGGACAGCAGGTCGCGCACCAGCACTGCCACGGCGGTCCCCTCGACGGCGCGCATGTGGTCGACCACGCCCTCGGAGTCGGTCTCGAACGCGCCGGTCTCGGCGTAGTCGTCCTTCTCCAGGTGCGCGATCGTGATCACGCCGCCGTCGAGGCGCTCCACGCTCGACAGCGCCCGCTGCAGCAGCTGCACGCGTCGGAAGGGCAGATTCTCGAACAGGCGCCGGTACACCTGGTGCGGCTCGACCCCCGCCTCGATCAGCTCGGCAGCCATCCGGTGCGCCGTCGGCGTCGTGTTCTCGTACATGAAGCGGCCGGTGTCGGTGACGAGGCCGGTGTAGAGCGCGTCGGCGATCCGCTCCGTGACCTCGACATCGAGCTCCTTGGCGATCCGCCACACCATCTCCGCAGTCGACGACGCCACCGGGCAGACCAGGTTGACCGTGCCGAAGCGCGTGTTGTCGTGGTGGTGGTCGATGTTGAGGATGTGGAGCCCGTCGACCTGGAGGAAGTCCACCGGCATCCGGTCGATGTTGCCGCAGTCGAGGAAGACGATCGTGCGCTCGGCGATGTCGTTCGGCGGCGTGCCGACCAGGCGCTTGTCGAAGGTCCAGGCGCGGTACTCCCACGGCAGCGGGAACTCGTCCGGCGACATGAACATCAGGCTGTCCTTGCCGAGCTGCTCGAGGATCCATTGCATGGCGAGCAGCGAGCCGAGCGCGTCCCCGTCGGGGTTCTCGTGTGTCGTCAGGAGGAGCTTGTCCGCCGCCCTGAGCTCCGTGATCACCTGCTCCTGTTCGGTCGCGATGCTCATTCGTCGTCCAGAAGCTCGGAGATGCGCATACCTCTGGCTATCGACTCGTCGAAAACGAACTGGAGCGTCGGCGTCCGCTTCATTCGCAACTCGCGGGCGATCGCCTGCTGAAGCAACCCGTGGGCCGACGCGAGGCCGGCCAGCGTATCGTCGCGCTCGGTCTCGTCACCGAGCACGCTCACGAACACGCGGGCATGGCGCAGGTCAGGGCTTGTCTCGACAGAGGTCAAAGTCACGAATCCTATGCGCGGGTCGCTGAAGCCTTCGGCGATGCGTGCGGAGAGGACTTCGCGCACCGCCTCGTTGACCCTGCGCATCCGGTCTCCAGTCACTGTACTCAAAGGTCCTCGGTAGACACCAATCGGATCTCCACGCGGGCACCATCGGGGAATATGCCCAGGACGTAGCGTTCAACGCCCGCGGCGTGATCCCTCAGCTGGCCCGCGTGACGGCCGACGATCGAGGCGGTGAGCGTGGAGCGCTGCCAGAGGTCGTGGTGGTCGGTCTCCGCCACGGACGCGCCGAAGCGGCGCTGCAGCTGAGCCTTGAGCGACGACAGCTCCTTGCGCTTTCCCTTGAGGCTGCCGTTGTGCGGGAAATGCAGGTGGATCTCGAGGAGGCAGACGTATGCCATGGCCGGTCGCGCCCGGCGATCAGGACAGGGTCTGCTCCACCTGCTTGGTCTCGTACACCTCGATCACGTCCCCCTCCTTCACGTCGGGATAGTTCTCGAGCACGATTCCGCACTCCATGCCCGCGGTGACCTCGCGCACGTCGTCCTTGAAGCGCCGCAGCGAGCCGATGCGACCGTCGTAGATCACGGTGCCGTCGCGCACGAGGCGGCACTGGGCGCCGCGGCGCACGGTGCCCTCGGTCACGTAGGAGCCGGCGATCGTGCCGACGCGCGAGGCCTTGAAGGTCGCGCGCACCTCCACGCGGGCCAGCTGCTCCTCGACCTCGACGGCCTCGAGCATGCCCTCCATGGCGGCACGGAGCTCCTCGAAGATCTTGTAGATCACCGAGTAGGTCCGGATCTCGACGCCCTCCTGCTCGGACACCTGCGAGGCGTTGCCGACTGGGCGCACGTTGAAGCCGATCACGACCGCGTCGGAGGCGGACGCCAGCATCACGTCCGACTCGGTGATGCCCCCGACGCCGTCGCGGATGATGTTCACGGTCACCTGCTCGTGCGGCAGGCGGGCGATCTCGTCGGCGAGCGCCTCCAGCGATCCGGCCACGTCGGCCTTCACGACCAGGTTGAGCTCCTTCTCGCCGCGCTCGGCGCGCGCCAGCACGTCCTCGAGGGACACGCGGCGGCGGGCCTGACGGGCGATCGCCTCCTGCTTCAGGCGGATGCCGCGCTCGTTGGCGAGCCGGCGCGCCTCGCGCTCGTTCTCGACCACGCGGAAGTGCTCGCCGGCGCCGGGCACGCCGTCGAAGCCGAGGATCTCGACCGGCATCCCCGGCGTGGCCTCCTGCACGCGCTGGCCGCGGAAGTCGTGCATGGCCTTGACGCGGCCCTCGTGCTCAGCGGCCACGATCGCGTCGCCCACCTTCATGCGACCGCGGTGCACCAGCAGCGTGACCACCGCGCCGCGGCCCGGGTCGAGCTTCGACTCGATCACGAAGCCGGAGGCGCGTGTGTCGGGGTTCGCCTTGAGCTCCTGGAGCTCGGCGAGCGTCACCAGCGTCTCGAGCAGGTCCTCGAGGTTCTGATGCGTCTTGGCGGAAACGTCGACGAACTCGGTGTCGCCTCCCCAGTCGGCCGGCGTGAGGCCCTGCTGGGCAAGCTCGCCGCGCACGCGGTTGGGGTCGGCGCCCTCGACGTCGATCTTGTTCACGGCGACCATCACGGGCACGCCGGCGGCCTTGGCGTGGTCGATCGCCTCGACCGTCTGCGGCATCACGCCGTCGTCGGCGGCGACGACGATCACCGCGATGTCCGTGACCTTGGCGCCGCGGGCGCGCATGGCGGTGAACGCCTCGTGGCCGGGCGTGTCGAGGAACGTGATCGTGTGGTGGTCGTGGTGGACCTGGTACGCGCCGATGTGCTGAGTGATCCCGCCGGCCTCTCCCGCGGCGACCTCGGTCTGACGGATGGCGTCGAGGAGCGACGTCTTGCCGTGGTCGACGTGACCCATGATCGTGATCACCGGCGGGCGCTCGATGAGCTCCTCGTCGGTGTCCTCGTAGGCGGGCTCCTCCTCCTCGACCTCGGTGGCGCCGACGACCTCGACCCTCTTGTCGAAGGAGTCCGCGAGGACCTCGATGGCCTCGTCGGAGAGGGTCTGGGTGAGGGTTGCCATCTCACCCAGCTCCATCAGCTTCTTGATGACCTCGGGCGCGCCGAGCTGGAGCGACTCGGCCACCTCCTTGACAGTCGAGCCGGAGCGGACCTGGACGGCCGGCTCCTCCTGCTGCTCAGCCTCGAGCTTCGCCTGCGCCTCGGCCTCGAGATCGGGCTCGACCCACTGGGGTCGGCGCCTTCTGCCGCGCCCGCGGCGGGGCGGCTGGGACTGCTGCGGCGGCGGGGTGCGCTCGCGGCGGGAGGCCTGGGAGTCGATGACGACGCGGCGCCGGCGGCCACCGCCGCCACCACCGGGGCCGCCGCCCTCGCCGCGGTCGCCGCGGCT
>JBKGUS010000203.1:0-4452 GCA_046462295.1 Thermoleophilaceae bacterium
TTGCCAGCGCGAGCTTGCTCTCCTCCGGGGTCAGACGGTCGGGGCGCGTCTCCGTGAGGCGCGAGCCGAACCAGCCGATCGCCACGGAACCGAGCGACACCGCGTTGATGAGGTTGTAGGCGTTCCAGGCGGCGTTGACCACCTTGCCGCGCTCGCGCTTGTCGTTGATCTTCGCGACCGCGGGGTTGAGGGCGAACTGCCCGTACATGCTGCCGCCCAGCCAGCTCGCGAGGCCCCAGTCGTGGGCGGCCCGCGCGCTCTGGGCGAGCGTGTCGTTGACCATGATGCTCCTTCTTTTCGGGTCGGTGCGAACCCCGCTACCCCGGGCGCCTCGACGTAACCCACGCCTGGCGCATCTGGTCCCGGCCCACTACCAGCTGAAACGGCGCTGGAGCTACGGCGGCCGCACCTGGCGGCTGGAGCCGGGCGTATACCGCTGGCTGGTATGTCCGGGCTTCGGCGCACGCTCAAAGGCCGACTGCGGCCGATGGATCGGTCCCGGCAGGCTCATGGTGGGGCGCCTCGAGCCCGCTGATTCGCGAAAAGGCAGCACACGGGCCGCCCGACACGGTGACCGCGCGCAGCGCAGCTCGGCACCCGGCGCGTCGCGAGGCGTTTCATCGCCTTCCGAGACATGCCGACACGCTGGGAGGGCCGACGCACTCTCGCATCGAGAACGCTCGCTCGCTCAGGCGGCGGCTGCGGCGGTGTCGAGGCGGTTGAGCGCGCGCCGCAGCAGGCGCGAGACGTGCATCTGGGAGTAGCCGATCCGCTCGCCGATGTCGCGCTGCGTGAGGTTGCTCGTGAAGCGCAGCTCGAGCACCTGGCGCTCCACGTCGGGTAGCGCCTTCCAGGTGCTGGCGATCGCGTCGCGGTTCTCGACCAGCTCGTAGGCCGAGTCCTCGCCGCCCATCATGTCCACGAGCGCGGCGGCCTCCTCGTCGTCGCGGGCGGTGGGGGCGTCGAGCGAGGCGGCCTCGTAGCTCGCCGCGGCCTCCTGGGCCTCGAGCACGTCCTCCACGCTGCAGCCGAGCGCGACGGCCACCTCGCGCACCTTCGGCGAGCGGCCCAGCGTCTTCGAGAGCACCTCCGTCTCGCGGCTCACCGCGAGCGTGCGCTCCTGCAGGTCGCGGGGCACGTGGAGCGCCCAGCCCTTGTCGCGGAAGTGGCGCTTGAGCTCGCCGAGGATGGTCGGGGCGGCGTAGCTCGTGAACTTCGTTCCGCGGCCGGGCTCGAAGCGGTCGATCGCCTTGATCAGGCCCAGGCTCGCGACCTGCAGCAGGTCGTCGAACGGCTCGTCGGTGTACGTGTAGCGAAGCGCGAGATCGCGTGCGAGCGGCAGGAACCGCTCGACCAGGTCCTCGCGGGCGGCGAGGTCGCCTTCGTGGTGGTAGCGGACCAGCAGTTGCCGCTCGGTCTCGCGGGCGTCCGCGCGGTCGCATTCCCTGCGCCGCGTCATTCGGGGGATGGGCGATGGGGCGAGCGCTACTGCACTCATTTCTCCTAGACCTCCGTCGGTGGCTTACCTGACAAAGGTCCGCAGAGCGGCCGATCCGACCAAGGCGACCACTCTCGTCCCCATCTCACTGCTCCGGCACCCGCTCGGGTAGCTTTCGCCCCTCGAGCCGGTTACCTGAGACAAGTCTGTCCATCTCCGCCTCGTTCCAAACCCAGCTTGGCGCGGTTTTGCACACGAGGTTCGGGTACGCCGGGGTTATGACGGAGCGCGATCCACATCACGACCTGAACAACCCGGTCGACGAGCCGGACGAGACGGAGTGGCCCGATCCGTACGACAAGCGCGAAGACCCGCGTGGGAAGGATCAGCCGTCCACGGGCAGCCGGAGCACGAGCGAGCCGCACCCGTCCCAGGACCCGGAGGCGGAGCCCTGGGAGGGGCCGAAGCGGGACAAGCTGGACGACTGAGCTAGACCCGCGCTCCCTTCAGCGCGGGGAGGATGCGCTCGCCGTACGTGCGCAGTGCGCCGAGCGGCTCCGCGCCGGACCCGTTCTGCAGGCACACGACCGTCGCGCCCAGCTCCTCGATCTCGCGGATCCGCTCCACATGGTGCTCGGGGTCCGAGCTGATGATGTACGACTGCATGAACTCCTCGTCCGGGACCTCGCGGTCGGCCTTCTCGAACATCGCCTTGGGGTCATGCCAGTCGTCCGTGAAGTACTCCTCGGGCTGCGTCGCCTTCCAGACCCGGGCGCCCTCGAGGGCCGCGTGGTCGTCCTCGGCCCAGGAGAAGCCGGTCTGGAGGACGACCTCGCCGGGCTCCTTGCCGGCGTCGTCGCATGCCGACCTGTACGCCTCGATCAGCTCGGGAGCGCCCTCGGGATCCGCGAGCGTCCAGAGACCGTCGCCGTGGCGAGCCGCCACCCCGGCGGCGTCGGGGCCGAAGGCCGACACGTAGACGGGCGGGCGCCGCTCGCCGCGGGTGTGCAGGTACGCGCCCCTCGTGCGGAAGAACTCCCCGTGGTGGTCGACTCGCTGGCCGTCGAGGAGCCTGCCGATGACCTCGAGCGCCTCATCCATCCGCCGGACCTGTTCGCCTGTGTCCGGCCAGGCCATCCCGCAGGGGACCTCGTTGAGCGCCTCGCCGGAGCCGATTCCGAGGAAGCCGCGGCCGGGTGCGAGCTCCTCGACCGTGGCGGCGAACTGGGGCGACCACGGCGGGGTTGTAGCGGTAGACGGGGGCGGTGACGCCGGTCCCGACGCCGACCCGCTCGGTGGCCTGGCAGATGGCCCCGAGCAGGGTCCAGGCCTGCCCGGAGTGCCCCGGCTCCCACCAGGGCTGGAAGTGGTCGCTCACGTTGACGGCGTCGAAGCCGGCCCGCTCGGCCTCGATCGCCTGATCGACGAGCTCACTCGGCCGGAACTGCTCAGTTGCAAGCTGGACCCAGTAGTTCATGGGGTGGGGCTACCCGTCCGGGAAGTGCGAAAACGAGGCCGGGTGGTCAGCGCTTCTTGGCGCGGAGGCGCTCCAGCTCGCGCTCGAGCTTGCCCACCGCCCGCCGGCGCTCGCGGGCGACCGCGCGGGCCTCGCGCTCGACGTCCTCGGCCGCGCCCACGGCCTCCCGGGCTGCCTGGAGCTCGGACGCGGCCTCGGAATGCACGGCCTCTGCCTCCTCGAGCGCCGCCTGGGCCTCCTCGACGGCTCGCTCGGCCTCTGCGACCTGCTCCTGGCGCTCCCGTTCCGCGGCCTCTTCGCGTTCGGCGGCCGAGCGTTCCTTGGCGCGTGCTCCCGCCGAGCCTCGCTTGGCGGAGCGGCCGCGATCCGCGGCGCCGTCGCCGGCCGCGGCGCGACCGCCTTTGCCGCCCTTCGCCGGCGCCCGGCCACCCTTCGAGCGCTCCCTCGCGGGCATGACCGGCGCGCCCCCGAATGGCCCCAAGCCCACGGCCTCGCGCTCGCGCACGAAGCGGCCCTTCTGCAGCTCCGCACGGGCCTCCTCGTCCACGGCGGCGGCGTGCAGGGTCGAGCGCACGCGTTCCCGCAGCGCCGGCCCGCTCTTCCCGGTTTCGCTCGCGATCGCCTCGGCGCAGTCCGCGAGCGCCGACGCAAGCCCGCGCTCCTCCCGCATCGCCTCGCGCAGCTCGGCCTGGTCGCCGCCGGCCATCAACGACTCGTGCGCCGCCCGCAGCCGCTCGCCCGCCGCGAGCAGGGCGTCGGTCTCCTTTCGCCGCCGCCGCACCGCCTGGTTCAGCGCCCACGCGCCGGCGCTCGGCTTTCGCAGCTTCTTGACCTGCTCGGCCGCCTCGCGCTCGCCTTCGCGCCGCAGCCGCTTCGCGAGCTCGTCGCGGTCGCGCACGAACTCGTCGAGCGGGACGGCGTACAGCTTGTCGATCTCGGAGTCGAGCTCCACAGGCTGGAGCCTACGACGACGCGGCCTCCCGATTGAACTCCGCCGCCGTCAGCATCAGCCCGCCGTCGACCACGATGGAGGCGCCCGTCACGTAGCGCGAGTCCGGGTTCGCAAGGAATGCGATCGCCTCGGCGATCTCGTGTGCGTTCCCCGGCCTGCCCGCCGGCAGGGCCGGCCGTTTCTCTGTCGCGGGGTCCTGGTCCTCGGCGCCGGTCATCGGCGTGGCGATCTCGCCCGGCGCGACCGCATTCACCGTGATTCCGTGCTCGCCGAGCTCGAGCGCCATCACCTTCGTGAGCAGCCCGAGGCCGCCCTTGGCCGCGCAGTAGGCGGACGAGCCGCTCTTCGGCACGAGCTCGTGGACCGAGGTGATGTTGATGATGCGGCCCTGCGTGCCGGCGGCCCCCATGCGCTTGGCGGCCTCCTGGGCCGCGAGGAACGCCCCGGTGAGATCCACGCGGAGCACGTGGCTGAACTCCTCGAGCGAGAGTTCGAGGAACGGCGTGCTGTGCCCCGTGCCCGCGTTGTTCACCAGCACGTCGAGCCCGCCCAGCGCTTCGGCCAGCTCCCCCACGACGGCGGGGC
>JBKGUS010000204.1:0-7018 GCA_046462295.1 Thermoleophilaceae bacterium
AGGTCACGGCCTGCGTCTTCGAGATCTTCTTCGACTCGAGCCGGTCGCGCTCGAGCATGTTGTAGAAGTCCATGTTGCCGCCCACGTTGAGCTGCGAGGTGCGCTTGAGCTGCACGCCGCGCTCGTGGAACAGCCGCGCCATCGCCCGGTGGACGATCGTGGCACCGACCTGCGACTTGATGTCGTCGCCGATGATCGGCAGCCCGGCCTTGCGGAAGCGACTCGCCCAGTAGTTCTCCTTGGCGATGAACACCGGGATGCAGTTGACGAAGCCGCACCCCGCCTCGAGCACCTGCTCGACGTACCACTTGGTGGCCTGCTCGGAGCCCACCGGCAGATAGGAGACGACCACATCGGTCTTGGTCTCCTTGAGGATCTCGACGATGTCGTCCGTCTCGCCCGGAGCCTTGGTGATGCGCTCCTTGAGGTACTTGCCGAGCCCGTCGTGCGTCATGCCGCGGTAGACGGGCACGTCGAGGTGCGGCACGTCGGCGAACTTGATCGTGTTGTTCTCGCCCGCCCAGATCGCCTCGGAGAGGTCCTTGCCGACCTTGTTGGAGTCGATGTCGAAGGCGGCGGTGAACTCGATGTCGCGGACGTGGTAGGCGCCCAGATCGACGTGCATGAGCCCGGGCACGGATTCGGCCGGGTCGGCGTCCTTGTAGTACTCGACGCCCTGCACGAAAGAGGAGGCGCAGTTGCCCACGCCGACGATGGCCACGCGGACCTTCTCGGTCTGGTAGCGCGAGCCGCCGTTGGTAAGAGTGGAAGAAGTCTCGTTCACGAGGCAGATCAACCCGTCGGTGTCGTCGCGGTTACACCTGAGCCGCCAGCTGGCGCCTCACGTGGAGCACGCGTTGGAAGGTGGTGAAGATGGTCAGCGCGGCCATGCCATACACGGCCGGCTCCAGCAGGTCCAGGTCCGCGACGATCTCTCCGTCGGCGAACAGCAGACCGGCAGAGAGGATAACTACCCGGACCGCACGTGACGCAATCCCCACCTTGCACTCCACCCCGAGCGCCTCCGCGCGGGCGCGCGTGTAGGACACCATGTAGGACCCGACCACGGTGAGCACGGTGGCGCCGACGGCCAGGTCGTTCGAGCTCTTCGCGAACCAGACCGCCACCGCGGCGAGCACGATGCCCTCCTCGATGCGGTCGAGCGTCGAGTCGAGGAACGCGCCGAACGGCGTGCCCTTGCCGGACATGCGCGAGTAGCGCCCGTCGAGCATGTCGCAGAGCGAGCCGAGGATGAAGGCGACGCCCGCGAGCACGAACATCTCCTCGACGATCAGCACGGCCGCGACGAGGTTGCCGACCAGGCCGGTCAGCGAGATCGCGTTGGGGGTGAGGCGCGACTCGATCAGCCGGCTGCGCGCCAGCGCGCGCATCTCGGCGCCGGTCAGCGGGCCGCCGCGACCGTTGGTCCGCGTGCGCCGGGTGCGCTGCCCGAGCTCGTCGCTCACGAGAGCTTCGCCGCGGCCGTGCGCCAGCCCCAGGCCTCGGGGCGGACGCGAGCGAAGCCGTAGGAGGCGAGCGACGCCGAGGCCGCGGCCACCATCGCGCCGAGCAGGGCGTCCATCCAGAAGTGGTTGGCGGTAACGACCACGACGAAGGTGACCACCGCTGGGTAGACGGCCCAGAGCCCCTTCAGCACGCGGTTGCGCACGAGGAAGAAGGCGGGGATGGCGATCATGAGCGCGAACGCCACATGCATGCTCGGCACGGCGGCGAAGGGGTTGTAGAGCGCGTTCGCGCTGTTCTCGGCGCCCTCACCGACGAACGCCGCGACCGAGTCGGTGAAGCCCCACTCGGGCATGAAGCGCGGCGGCGCCGTGGGGTAGGCGAGGTAGCCGGCGAGCGCGAAGGCCATCGCCACCATGAACATGTTGCGCACGTAGTAGAAGGCGTGGTTGCGGGCGATGTAGAGCCAGATCAGGAACGTGGTCGTCACGACGAAGTGCGAGTTCACGTACATCCAGTTGGCCGCCCACAGGAGCCACTCCTCGCCGCGCGCCCACGCCTGCAGGCCCGGCTCGAAGAAGAGCCCGAGCGAGCGCTCGATGTCGACAAGCGTGCGCGCGTTCTCGAACGCGAGGCCCGCCTGGCCGTCGACGAAGCCCCGGACGATCCGGTACAGGTAGTACGCGCCGGCGAACAGCGCGAGCTGCCGGATCGCGTCGAGCCAACCGTTCGGGAGCCAGCGGCCGCTGAGCCGCCAGACCCGCGCCAGCTGGCGGTAGAGCGGGTGGGAACGGGGCACGGACCCACAGCCTAGCGCTCGGATCCGACCCCCCACCAGTGGGGTTATCCGAACACCTGGCGGCTAAGAAGTGGCTCCGCCGGGTAGGTTCCCGCCAGTGAGCACGGAAGTGGTGGGGGCGCGGGACGACGTCGAACCCGTCCTGCACGAGACGGCAGACAGAATTGCGACCGGGATCGTCACGGCGGTGCCTGTGCTGGCCCTTGGCTTAGTGGTGTGGCAGGTCTGGGGCGACTTCCTGCGCTGGAGCGACGTGATCGTTTTCGCGATCATGTACGTCTTCACTGGCCTTGGCGTGACCGTGGGCTTCCACCGGCTGTTCACGCACCGCAGCTTCAAGACGAGCAGGCCGGTGCGCGGCGTCTTCGCCGTGCTGGGCTCGGCGGCCATCGAGGGGCCGGTGATCTCATGGGTCGCCGACCACCGCAAGCACCACACCTTCTCAGACCAGGAGGGCGACCCGCACAGTCCTCATGTGGGGCACGGGGGCGGCTTCCGCGGAGCGTTGAAGGGGCTCTTCCACGCTCACGTGGGCTGGCTCTTCATCCACACCCAGCGCGGGGCGCGCAAGCGATACGCGCGGGACCTGCTCGCCGATCCAGTCGTGAGCTTCGTGGACCGGCACTTCCTGGCTTGGGCGCTGGGCGGGCTGGTCGTGGCCTTCGCCCTCGGCTGGGCGATCGGCGGCTCGTTCTACGCCGGGCTCACCGGGCTCCTGTGGGGCGGGGCGGTGCGGATACTGGTCGTGCACCACGTCACCTACAGCATCAACTCGCTGTGCCATTTCTTCGGGCGGCGCCGCTTCGACACCGGCGACGAGTCGCGCAACCTGTTTTGGCTGGCGCCGTTCTCGTTCGGCGAAAGCTGGCACAACAACCACCATGCCTTCCCCACGTCAGCGATGCACGGGATGCGCCGGTGGGAGATCGATCCCTCCGCGCTGGTGATTCGCGGGCTGGAGAAGCTGGGGCTGGTCTGGGACGTCGTGCGAATCGACGCTGAGCGCCAGGCCAAGAAGGCCCGCGCCTAGATCGTCCGAACGTTTACGGCCTTGGGGCCCTTGTCGCCGGCCTGAGGCTCGTACTCCACGCGCGCACCCTCGACGAGGGACCGGAATCCCTCGGAGTCGATGTCGCTGTGATGCACGAACAGGTCCTTGCCCGGCTCGTCGGGAGTTACGAAGCCGAAGCCCTTGTCGTCACTGAACCACTTCACCGTTCCGGTAGGCATGCGCGCAACCTACCAGCGCATGCACGGCTAGTCATCACAGCGCCGGCCGCGTGAGAAGAGCCGCTCTGGGGCGAAGCGCGTCGACAGGCGCACGAACCCCTCCTCGTCGGCGATCACCCTCGTCCAGTCGCCGTTCGGCTCCACGCAGGCGCCGTTCGACGCGTACCAGTACGGCGTCCAGCGCACCTTGACGATCGCCTCGCCGGGCGTCTTCACGTCGAGCAGCAGCTCGTCGGACTGCATCTGCTCGAGCACGATGTTCGCGTCGCCCTGCGGGATGACGATCGGGGCCGGCAACAGCACCTCGTACACGCGCCAGTCCCTCGACTTCCAGCGCAACCGCAGGTAGGGGAGCCCCTTCTCGATGAGGGCGCGCTCGCGGTAGGAGCTCTTATCGGGCTTGGCGCTCGGCAGCGCGACGTACCGCACCGCGTTGTCGGCCAGCCAGCTCGCGTAGGTGAGCCGGCTGATCTCGCCCTTGTAGAAGATCGGATGGAGGCCGGTGTCGAGCTGGCGCAGCCAGCCGCGCGCGAGCGGCACGTGCATCGCCACCTCGGCCCCCTCCCAGTGGCTGCGGGTGAATGGGATCTCGACGCGGCGCTGGTCCGGGAGCGTGGTGAGGAACGCCCGCAGCGGCTCGAAGTAGTCCGACTTGGCGGCCGGGTCCTCGAGGTACTTGATGACGTCGCGCACGGCGGGCGACCACTGCCAGAACGCCAGCGCGGCGAAGCCGACCGCCAGCAGCGGCACGGCCCACAGCCTGCGCATGATGGGGCGCCCCCAGAGCGCGCACAGCAGCACCGGGCCGCCGAGCAGCGCGCCGAGCCGTACCGCGTTGCCGCCCATGGGCGTCTCGATCAGCAGCGCGACGGTGGCCCCGACTCCGTACAGCACGGCGCCCCAGCGGAGCGCGCGCTGCTCGCGCGGCAGCACCACGAGGCAGGCGAGCGCGAAGGCCGGGATCGGGAGGTACGCCGTGAACGGGAAAGGCGCCCAGCCACCCTCGGGGAAGGCCCAGGAGAGGAACAGCGGCGGGACGAACGACGCCACCACGATGGCGATGCCCTCGTACCTCTTCGTGCGATCCCCCCTGGCGGCGAGCGCGAAGGCGAGCCCGGCCATCGCGAGGAACAGCCCGGCCACCGGGCTGCCGAGCGGGCAGAGCGCGGCGAACACGATCGCCCAGCCGCAGCGGCGCCGCTGAAGCGCGAGGAGCGCGGCCAGCCCGAACGCGACTCCGAGCGCGAAGGGCAGTCGCGCCGTGAACAGCAGCGTGCCGGTGCCGATTCCGAACCACAGCGAACCCCAGCGCGACTGCACGTCGCCGAACGCACCGCGGGCGAGCGGCGGGAAAAGGGCCGCCGACGCGACGGCCGCCAGCGCCAGCGCCAGCGGCGGGCCCAGCAGCGCGGCGAGGGGCGGCGAGACGATCGAGTAGGCCGGCGTGTGGTGACCGCCGTACCACTGCCCGTTCCAGATCGTGAAGCCCTCCTCAGCGAACAGGTCGGCGCGGAAGGTGTGGGCCGCCAGGTCGACCGTGCGCGGCTCCCAGATCAGGTAGACGGCGGCGAGGACGACCGCCGCCGCGACAGGGGCGACGTGCCAGGGATCGACTCGCCGGAGCCGGCTACGGGCGTCTTGCTGCAGCTGTTGGGCGCGCAGCCGCGGGGGCGCCGTGACGGCGGAGAACACGGAGGGAACTTAGCCGAGAAACGCTGCCACGCGGTCCACGAGCTCCGGCCGCTCGAGCCACGGCCAGTGACCCGCGTCGAGTTCCTCGAGTTCGACCTCGCCGCCGAGCGCCTCGGCGTAGTGGCGGCCGAACTCGGCGCCGATGTATGGGTCGCGCATGGGCCACGCGACGAGGGCCGGGCAGCGGAGCTCGCCGAGCCCCTCGCCGTGGGCGGCCAGCACCTCGGGCGACGCCGAGCGGTAGAGCTTCAGGATGGCCCGCTGCGTGCCGTGGTCGAAGTCGGCGTAGGCTCGGTCGGCGATCTGTCGCGGCAGCGAGCGGCGGAAGCCGAAGCGTGTGGTGAACCCCATCGTCAGCTCGCCGACGACGGGTGTGCGCCAGGCGCGGGCCACGCGGTGCCAGCGGTAGCCGGGCAGGAAGGGCACGCAGCCGGTCAGCACAATCCGCTCGACGCGCTCCCGCCGGCGCTGGGCGAAGGCGAGGCCGACCGCGCCCCAGTCGTGCATCACGATCGAGACGCGGTCGAGGCCGGCATCGGCGCAGAACGCCTCGAGGAAGTCCGCGTAGCCGGGGATCGAGTAGTCGAAGCCGCCCGGCTTCGCGGACGAGCCGAAGCCCGGCAGGTCGGGCGCCACTCCGCCGGTGCGGGCGAGGAACGGCTCCCAGTCCCAGCTCGCCGTCGGCACGCCGTGCAGGTAGAGGATCGGGGCATCGCCGGCCTCGCGCCGGAGGACCTCGAGCCCGGCCACCTCCGCGCGCCGTTCGGCGATCTCCACGCGCGGCTTCATACCATCCCGGCCCTCCATGGCCGACCGCCGCAGGCTGCGCAGGATCGTCGACAGGCTCGCCGCCGAGTACGGCCGCCCGGCGCTGCGGCCGCACCGCGCGCCCGTGGACGAGCTGGTGCTGACGGTCCTCTCACAGAACACGAACGACCGCAACCGCGACGTCGCCTACGGGCGCCTGCGCGAGCGCTTCCCTACGTGGGACGCGGTGAGGGAGGCGCCGCTCGACGAGATCGAGGACGCGATCCGCCCGGGCGGGCTCGCGCCGACCAAGTCCGTGCGGATCAAGCAGATCTTGGAGGCGATCGGAGAAGGCGATCTGGCGCACCTGGCCGACGACCCGCTGGAAGAGGCACGCGCTGAGCTGGTCGCTCTGCCGGGCGTGGGCCGGAAGACCGCCGCCTGTGTGCTGCTGTTCTCGTTCGGGCGACCCGACGTGCCGGTCGACACCCACGTGTACCGGGTGGGCGGGAGGCTCGGGCTGTGGCCGGAGAAGGCCTCGTTCGACAGGGCCCACGACGAGCTGCTCAGGCTGTGCGGCGACGACGGGGAGTTCGCCTACGAGACGCACGTGCTGCTGATCCGCCACGGCCGCCGTACCTGCGTGGCCCGCTCGCCGCGCTGCGCGGAGTGCCCGCTGCGGCGGATGTGCCCGGAGGGGAAGCGCCGCTTGGCGGCCGCCCGCGCATGAGCGACGAGATATCAACCCTGCGCCGCGGGCCGAGCCCGCGGCTTGGCGAAAGGCGGCTCCGCCGCGTGGCGGAGCTCGCGCTCATAGCCATCGCGGCTGTCTGGGGCCTGACATTCGTGATGGTCCAGGACGCGATCGCCCTGCTCCCGACCATGGCCTTCCTCGCCTACCGCTTCATCCCCGCGGCACTGATCGTCGCGGTGATCTTCTGGCGGCCGCTCCAGCGTCTGCCCGCGGCAGGCTGGCGGGCCGGCCTCCTGATGGGGGTGTTCCTGGCCGGCGGCTACATCTTCCAGACGCTCGGCCTCGAGGAGACGAGCGCGTCGAACACGGGGTTCATCACGGGCCTGTTCGTG
>JBKGUS010000205.1:0-3571 GCA_046462295.1 Thermoleophilaceae bacterium
GGGCGCGCGGATACGCCAGGAGGCACAGATCCAGCAAGCGCTCTCTCATGCCGGCCTCGGACTCGGGTCGGCGCCGGCCGCTACTCGAGCGCCGACTGCCGCCGCGGTTGAGCGGAGGCGTGCCGCTTCCTCTGCAAGCACCGCCTGACCGGCGCTCGTCAGTCGGTAGTACGTGCTCCCGGAGTGGAGACCCGGCCAGGTCGCGGTGGAGTACGACGCGCGGGGCAGGCCACACGGCGGGCCGTTCGATCATCGCTGGGCCGACGCCGGGCCCTACTGGAACCTGCGCGGCAACGGCGGCCTGCTCTCCACCGCGCGCGACATGTTCCGCTGGCACGTAGCCCTGAAACGCGGCAAGGTCCTGAACCGACGCGCGAAGAAGAAGCTCTTCAAGGCCCATGTGCGCGAGGAGCCAGGCGGGGACTCTCACTACGGATACGGCTGGGTCGTGTCGAGGTCGGACCGGTTCGGCCGGGTTGTCTGGCACAACGGCGGCAACCGCTGGTCGTACGGCGAGCTCGCGCGGCTGCTGGACGCCGGAGTGATGGTGTTCTGGGTCACCAACCAGTACAGGGACATGCGTGAGGGATGGAGCTTCTACCGACTGGGTGAAAAGCTGTCGCGGGGAGTCGCAAGCCGCGTGGGAGACGACACCTGAGGCGGCGAAGAACCTGACACGCTCTCGCCCCGTAACAGCTTTGTCGCACGGGCGCGTTGAGCTGTAACGCTGCCCGCGGGACCGTCTCGACCCATGGTTCGGGACGGCTACCGAGCGGGGGGATCGCGCGGCGAGCGCGGCCAGGCCGCCCTGCTGTTCCTGGGCGTCCTCGCCGCCCTCCTCGCAGGCACCCTCGTCCTCTTCGGCTTCGGCCAGGCGCTCGGCATGCGGGGCAAGCATCAGCGGGCAGCCGACCTCGCCGCCGTCTCCGCGGCCCAGGTCATGCGGGACAACTACGCGCGGCTCTTCGAGCCGCCCTTCCTCCGCGCCGGCGTTCCCAATCCCCGGCACCTCTCCACGCCCGCCTACCTCGCGCTCGCCCGGGCCACCGCCCACAGGGGCGCCCGCCGCAACGGAGCCGGATCCGCCCAGGTCGGCGTCGCCTTCCCGGGCGCCGGCTTCGCGCCCACCCGGATCACCGTCTCATTGCGCGGGAGCGGCGACGTCCGTGTCGCGGCCGGCCGCCGGCCCGATCGCATCGAGGTCCAGGCGCGCGCCACCGCCGAGCTCATCCCGGCCGACGACCTCGGTCTCTCCGGCCTCGCCGACGGCGGCGGCTACAACGGCCCACTCGCCTACCGGCAGGGCAAGCCGATGCGCCCGGACGTCGCGCTGGCCTTCGACCGCCTGGCCGCCGCCGCGCGGCGCGAGGCCGGCCTCTACCTGTCGATCACGAGCGCCTACCGCTCCGACGCCGAGCAAGCCGTGCTGTGGGCCGCGAACCCGGATCCGAAGTGGGTCGCCCCACCCGGCACGAGCCTCCACCGCTACGCAACCGAGCTCGACCTCGGCCCTCCGGCCGCGTACGACTGGCTCGCGGCCAACAGCGAGCGCTTCGGCTTCATCCGGCGCTACTCGTGGGAGCCCTGGCACTTCGGCTACGCACGCAACACGGGATCCGCCTCGGTCGGCTATGGCGGCAGCTCGGGCGACGGCGGAAGGGCCGTTCCGTCGTTCGTCCCGGCGCGGTTCCACGATGCGATCGTCCGGGCGTCGCAGCGGTGGAACGTCGGCGCCGCGCTGCTGTCGGCCCAGATCTACGCCGAGTCGAACTTCAACCCGTTCGCCCAGTCCCCGGCGGGCGCCCAGGGCATCGCCCAGTTCATGCCGGGCACCGCGCAGTCGATGGGCCTCGAGAACCCGTTCGACCCCGAGCAGGCGATCGACGCCCAGGCCCACCTGATGCGCGACCTCCTGCGCCGCTTCGGCTCGGTCCCGCTGGCGCTCGCCGCCTACAACGCCGGCGCCGGCGCGGTCGAGCAGTACGGCGGCATCCCTCCGTTCGCGGAGACGCGCGCCTACGTGGCGAAGATCCTCGGCCTGCTGGGCGGCGCCGGCGACCTGGCAGGCGCCTTGAGATTCGAGGTGAAGCTCGTCCAATGACCGTGGCGCCAATTCGCATGCTCTGGCGCCAAAATGGCGCTACACTCGGAGATCACCATGCCAAGTGTCCAGATCAAGAACGTCCCGCCCGATGTGCACCGCGTCCTGAAGCGCCGCGCGGCCGAAGAGGGGATGTCGCTTCAGGAGTACCTCCTGACGAAGCTGACGGAGGAGGCGAGGCAGCCGACGATGAAGGAGTTCTGGGAGCGCGTCGGTCAGCGAACGGGGGGCCACATCTCCTTGAAGGAGGCAGTCGAGTACATCCGCGCCGAGCGCGATGCCCGCGGGTGATAGTCGTAGACGCGTCGGTCATTGCCGCGGCGCTCATCCGCGAGGACTCCACCGGCGATCGCCTTCGCGCCCGTCTGGGGGGTGAGCGTCTGGCCGCGCCTGCGGTGATGGACATCGAGGTCGTCTCGACGTGGCGCGGCTTCTGCCGCGCCGGGCGCGTGCCCGCCCGACGCGCGGAGGTGGCCCTAGCCGACCTTGCCGGGATGCCCCTGGAGCGGGCCCCGCATAGTCCGCTCATGCCGAGGATCTGGGAGCTCCGCGACAACCTCAGCACCTATGACGCCGCCTACGTCGCGCTCGCCGAGACGCTGGACACCATCTTGGTCACCGGCGATGCGCGGCTCGCTCGCGCACCAGGGATACAGTGCGAAGTCGAACTGCTGAGCGTTGAATGAGGACCGCATGCCCGGGTAGGCGCTTCCTGTCAGGTTTCCTCGACGGAAGGAGTTCTCCCGATGGCGACCAGCCAGACCGAGACCGGCCAAGTCACCGGCACCAAGGACAAGGACTACAACATCATCTGGTTCACCGAGCAGTGCCTGTCGAATGTCCTCCGGCTCGAGACCTACGCCCAGGACGCGGAGCGCGACGGTGACAACGAGCTCGCCGATTTCTTCCGGCGTGCCCAGGGCGAGAGCCGCAAGGGCGCCGAGCAGGGCAAGGAGATGCTGCGCAAGCGGCTCGCCGGCTGACCCGCGCGCACATCCCGGCAGTAGCGAGGCAGCCGCTCAAGAGGGCGGCTGTCGTCGTAACCCGCTAATCACATTCAGGGGTTATGATCCCGCTCCCGTGAGCGAGAAGCCCAAGAAGCTGGCCAAGGACCTTTGGCGCTGGACCGCCCGCCACCCCGAGTGGCACCCCGGCGAGTTCGGCAAGGAGGTCGCCTCTTTCGCCCTCCGCACGGGCGACGACACCGTCCTGATCGACCCGCTGCTGCCGCCCGACCCGCGCCCCGTGCTGGAGCTCATCGAGGACAACCTCGGCGAGCGACTGTCGATCCTCGTCACGATCCCGTACCACGTGCGCAGCTCGGAGGAGATCTGGCAGCGCTTCCGCAAGCAGGTGAAGACGACCATCCACGGCCACCCCGCCTGCGTCCGCCGGCTCGACAACACCTCCGGCTTCAAGGAGCTCGACCCGGAGAAGGGCAAGCTGCCGGCCGGCATCACCGCCCACCGG
>JBKGUS010000206.1:0-12488 GCA_046462295.1 Thermoleophilaceae bacterium
CGGGAGGTGGTCGGTCCAGGAGGTGGAGACGTCCACGACGCCCGGATCGGCGACCGCCGCGGCGAAGCGGTGCTCGAAGGCGAGCGCGCGCGGGACCCAGTAGCCGGCCTGGCTGATGCCGATCACGGCGATGCGGTCGGCGTCCACGTCGTCTCGCTCCACGAGCGCGTCCACCACGGGGGTGAGCACGGCCTCCCAGTCCGGGCGGAACGGGATGCCCTGCTCGAACAGAGCGGCCTGCTGGCCGGGACCGTCGAAGGTCATCCAGTGGTAGCCGCGGGCTGCGGCGGACGCGCCGCCCTGGACCCACATGTGGGAGGTGGGGCCGTCGCTGCCGTTGTTGAC
The DNA here is from genome assembly GCA_046462295.1 of Thermoleophilaceae bacterium. Taxonomy (GTDB): domain Bacteria; phylum Actinomycetota; class Thermoleophilia; order Solirubrobacterales; family Thermoleophilaceae; genus JACVRW01. The sequence goes on from JBKGUS010000206.1 coordinate 346, forward strand.
GACCACGAGCGGGCGCGGCTCGCCTGGGGGCCGCACCCGGTGCCCGGAAGAAGAAGCCGGGGAGCATGGTGTCCTCGTAGGGGATCTCGAGGCGCTCGCCTTGGGAGAGGTCGACGACCTGGTCCCAGCAGGCGCGCTGGCGGCGCCAGCGGTCGAGCTTGGTGCCCGACTCGGAGCTGTGGTCGATGGCGTATAGGGCGGTCGCGAAGTAGGTGGCAGCACGGCGGGCCTGGGCGAGCGCGCTGACGCGCCGGCCCGCGTGGACCGCCGTCTGCATCGCCTCCTCGACCGCCTCGGCCGTGGCAGTCCACTCCTGGACCCAGCTGTCCGCATCCTTGTCATGAATCCGCTCGGCGGTGACGAGCACCTCACCGACGTCGGCGGCCCCGTGATAGGTGGCGCCGAGGGCGATCTCGAAGCCGAACTGGAAGTCGGTGTCGTCGAACTGACGCCGATACGCCGGGTGGGTGCGATGCAGCATCACGAGCCTCCTAAGTCGAAAAGGGCCCCTACAATCGCAGGACCACGCGGGCGTGGTGTAACGGCTGCACTAGACCCTTCCAAGGTCTCGGAGACGGGTTCGACTCCCGCCGCCCGCTCTCAGGCGCGATGAATCTCGCCGTCGTCTCGGGTCCAAAGGGATATGGCGACCCACCAGAGCCATGAGGCACGCATCGTGACCTCGGCGGACGGCACTCGCATCGCGTTCGTTCGGCTCGGGGGCGGTCCTCCGCTGATCGTGATCGGCGGCGCCACCTGCGACGGTGCCAGGATGCGGGACGTCTCCGAGCGCTTCGCGCGCGATCGCGCGGTGATCAACTACGACCGGCGCGGCCGCGGCGACAGTGGCGACACCCAGCCCTACGCCGTAGAGCGCGAGGTTGAGGATATCGCCGCTCTGATCGAGGAGGCGGGTGGTACCGCCTCCCTCTATGGACACTCCTCCGGCGCGGGACTCGTCCTCCACGCCGCGGCGCATGGCCTTCCGATCGACGCGCTCATCCTGCACGAGCCGTCCTACTCCCCGGACCGTGACGAGGACCGCCGGGAGGCGCGGCAGTACGGCGAGCAGCTCCGGGCGCTGCTGGCCGAGGGTCGCCGGGGCGACGCCCTCGAGCTGTTCTTCACGATCGTCGGGATGCCCGAGGAGATGATCGGCGAGATGCGCCACGGGCCCGGCTGGGCCGCCCTCGAGGCCCTCGCCCCCACGCTCGCCTACGACTCCGAGGTGATGGGCGACATCGCCACGGGCGGCGTCGTACCCGTCGAGCTGGCCGGGCGCGTGACGGCCCCGACGCTCGTCATCGCCGGCGGCGCCGGGCCAGACGGGATGATCGAGGTCGGCAGACAGGTCGCGGGCGCCGTGCAGGACGGACGGCTCCGCGTACTCGCCGGTCAGGAGCACGTGGTGCCGCCGGACATCCTCGCGCCGGTGGTCGAGGAGTTCCTCGCCGGCGCCGGCGTGCGGGACTGACTCAGCCGCCCAGCCAGCGCTTCGGGTTCTCGACCATCATCTGATCGAGCTGCTCGTCGGTCATCCCGCGCTCCTTCAGCTCCGGGATGACGCGCTCGAACAGGAAGGTCATCGACCAGTCCGGCACCTCGTTCGCCTTCAGGTGGTCCTGGACCTCGAGCGGGAACCAGTCGATCGTCGAGCAGTAGTCCTGCGAGAGGAACATGCGATCGGCGTGGCCCGTCTCGAGCAGGGCGAGCACGGTCTTCTGGCGCTGCTCAGTGGGGAGGAAGATGTCGAGCCCGTAGCGGTCCATGCCGATCCAGCAGCCGGTGTCGAGGAGGCGCTCGATGTACTCGAGGTCGTCGGTGTCGCCTGTGTGGGCGACCTGCACCTTCGACGGGTCGACGCCCTCCTCGGCGAAGATCCGCATCTGCTCGAGACCGGTGCCGCGGGCCGGACGCGAGTGGGCCATGATCGGGCGGCCGGTCTGGATCGAGGCACGCGCCGCGGCGCGGTGGATCTTCTCGATGTTCGGAGTGACGCCGGGCTCGTCGGCGGCGCACTTGATGAGGGCCGGCTTGATGCCGGTGCCCTGGATTCCGTGCTCGATCTCGTGGACGAAGATGGCGGCCACGGCGTCCTCGTCGCGGTTGAGGAGGAACTGCGGGAGGTGGTCGTAGGTGTAGACGCCGGTGGCCAGCACGACCTGAAGCCCGCTCTCGTCGGCGACGCGTTTGCTGAAGGCGGCGTCGCGGGTGAGGAACATGGCGCTGGGCTCGACGACGGTCTTGACCCCGTGACCCTTGACCGCGTTGGCGTCGTGCATGGCGGCGTCCCACTCGCCTTGTTCGTCGTAGAGGTGCGGGAACTGGACGCGACCCGCCTCGTCGATGGCCCGGAAGTGCTCGTGGATGAGCGTGAGGCCGAGCTCCTCGACGTCGATGGGCCCGTTCACGGTCTCGACAGTGGGCATGCGTGGGTCCCTCCCCGCGGCTCGCGAAGGCGGAAACCTACCTGCGCGCGTGTCGCGCGCGCCTCAGGCGTAGCGCGCCCGCTCGCCCCGCTGCCCGCGTGCGTCGAGCAAGGCGCCGAGAAGGACCCCGCCGCCCGTCACGAGAAGCGCGACGATCAAGCGAAAGACCCAGGTGCCGTCGACGCCCTGCTGAAGCGCGGCGCCAAGGGCAAGAGCGAGCGGAAAGACGATGGGAAGCCACTTCCACTTGCCGACGGCGGCATAGCCGAAACCGAGGCCGGCGACGAAGAAGAGAAAGTAGGCGACGACCCCCACGGATGGATCATGCCCTGCGCGCGAGGGCGTCAATCACGGCAAGTCGGAAGCGGGGCAGCCAGGACTCGAACCTGGAGTCACCGGTTTTGGAGACCGGGGCCTTATCCAATTTGGCCACTGCCCCCTGGGAGCATCGTAGCGGCGACCTCGGACGGAACGGCGTGAGGGTCGGGGCCGCAGCGACGTCCGGTTCACTTGGGAACATACGTTCGTACGAGCGCCGGTCCCAGGTGGATTTCGAGCTCGCCATGCGGCTTGCGGACGAGGGATTGGGCGACAGCGGGCGGGGCGCCGAGTACGAGTATCCGCGCTACTTCTTCTCGAACCTCTCCGCCGACATCCGGGCCATCTTCTGCGAGCACTGCGACCTGCTCGGCATCCGCTGGACTCAGTCGAACCCGCAAAGCATCTCGGTTTCACACCGGAGGAGCATCGCTGTGCTCGACAGGTTCGTCGGGCCGAAGACCTAGCTCCTACACGCCGGCCGCAGGTCCGGCGGCGTCCATCAGCGCCGACACCTCGGACTCGACGCCGAGAGCGAGCCGGCCCAGGTCGTGCACGATCGCCGGGTCCGAGCAGAAGCCGAACCTCAGCACTCCGCACGCGGACACCACCGCGATGCGCAGTGCGTGCCGCTCGCCGATCTCCGCGATCGAGTACACGGCCTCGACCGGCGCCCCCACGACGGTCAACGGACCTCCCGGACCCGGCACGTTCGACACGCTGAGCGCGAACGCCCTGGGGCTCGCCTCCAACTTGCGGCCGAACCGCTCCAGCGCCGGCGATGCGCGGGCAAGTTCCCGCATCAGCCGGTCGAGCGTTTCCGCGTCGTGGTCCTCCTTCCGCTCGGCGGTTGCGCCGCAGATCGCCCTCAACCGCGCCACCGGGTCCGGCTCGCCGAGCGGCAGCTCGAGCGTGAAGAAGGAGTCCCGGTTGCCCGCGTCGGCCCCGTGATGGAGGCTGACCGGGACCTTCACTCGCAGCCCGCCGAGTCGGCCATGGTGGTGCTGGAGCCAGCCGCGCAGCGATCCGGCGACGGTCGCCAGCACGGCGTCGTTCACGGTCGCCCCGCAGATCCGCTTGGCCGCGTCGTGCAGCGGCCGCAACGGCGCGCTGGCGAACGCGATCTCGCGCCCGGAGCCAACGCGGGCGTCGAACGGCGAGCGGCCCGCCCCCAGCGCGACCTCATGGCGAAGGAAGGCGGCCAGCCCGGCCCGGCGGCGACCCTGATCGCCGGCGGTCTCCGGGCCATGCGCCCGGTGGGGCTCGCGGCGCGACGGGCCGTCCGCGTCCCACAGCACGGCGTCGGCGAAGCGCATCGCCGTCGTGCCGTCCGCGAGCGCGTGGTGGATCCGCCACACGATCGCGGCGTCACCCATCGCCGACGCCTGGCGGGCGAGCGGAACGACGTCGATGCGCCAGAGCGGCCGGTCGCGGTCGAGCCGCTCGCTGAACAGCCGCGAGACCCGCTTGCGCAGCTCGCCGGCGCTGCCCGCCGCTTCGGCGGCCACCACGTGCGCGGCGATGTCGAAGCGACCGTCGTCCTTCCACACGGGCTGTCGAGCCGGACCCGACAGCCGCCGCATCAGCGCCGGCGCCGCATCGATGCGACGCGCCACCGAACCGCGAAGCGCCTCGAGGCTGGGGGCCGGCGCGCCGAGCACGACCACCTTGCATGTGTGGCCCGCGACGGCGCCGCTCTCCAGCTCGAGGATCGCGCGGTCCTCGGCGCTGAGGGGCACGGCGGCCATCACCTTATTGTCCCCCTGATCTCTCGTGGGTCGCCCTGAGGCCCGGCGATCATCGCGGAGTGCGCCGGTGGCGCAAGCGGCTGTTCGTCGCCGCGGCGCTGATCGGCGCCGATCCGGCGGACTGCTTCCGCCTTCCGCGCAAGCGGACCGTCACCCTCGGCTCGGAGCTCGAGTTCTGAGCGGCAGGGTGAGGCGCGACAAGGCCCGCACATGCTGTCGCGACGACGTGGCGAGGGGCAGGTGGGTGAGGCCCGATCAGCGATGACGGCTGCGAGATCCTCACAGCCTCAGTGCCGCTCTAAGCACTCGAATGCCGCGGCCCGACACCCACGGTAAGACGGCCTGGGCTGATCCGCTCGGATGGCTCGCGCGGCCTCAACCGTGTCACCGGACGTGCCTATAGGGGACGCGTCGTGGCAACAGCCCGAGGAGCACGAGTCCCGCCGCAGCCGGAACGAGTCCGATGTAGGCGTACCCGGGGCCATCGGCGACCAGGCCGCCGGCGAGCGGTCCGAGTAGGTAGCCGAGGATGCCTACCTGGGACCAGACGACCATCGCGGTCACGATCCGTTCGACGGGCACGGCTTCCACGAGCAAGCCGAGGGATCCTGTGTTGGCGAGTCCGATCCCGGTCGCGGCGAGCGCCACGGAGAGCATCCACAGCGGCACGTTGGCGACGAGCCCCGCCAGTGCGATGCCGGCAACGCTGAGGACCACCGCAGCGAGCACGATCGGCCGCGGGGACCGTCCTCCCGAGGCGGTGGCGCTCAGCGCCACGATTACCGACGCCCCGACGTAGAAGGCGCCGATCTGGGCCTGGGTGAGGCGTTCTGCGAGATGCAGCGGAAGCACGCCCTCGAGCACGCCGAGCGTGAGCACCGCGAACAGGATTGCTGCGGACGCGATCAGGAACCCTCGCGTGCCGAGCGCGGTCCGGTCGGCGGCGAACACACGTGGTGCTGCCGGCTCGACGAGCAGCACCAGCGGCACAGCGAGGAGAAGCAACGTGAGGTAGGCGAGGAAGGGTCCCTCGATACCGCCGAACGCGCCGAGCCCGGGTCCGACGAGCCCGCCGACGGAGTAGGCGGCGAACACCCGGCTCATGCAGAGGTATTCCTGGCCGGGCCAGCGTTCCAGTGTGTCGAAGGTGACGCCTATCCAGATGCCGCCGGAGCCGAGCCCCATGAGCGTCCGCGCGGCGAAGTAAACGCCGAGCGAGTCGCCGAGCACGAACCCGAGCGCGCCGAGCGCGACCAGCAGCAGCGAGCCGACTAGGAGCGCGCGTGGGCCGTAGCGGCGGACCGCCAAGCCGGCGAACGCGAAGCCCGCGACCATGCCGGCTGGGAACGACGCGACCAAGAGTCCGATCGTCGCTGGGCCGGCGCCGGTCTGATCGGCGATCGCCGGAACGACCGGGACGATGACGCTGTAGCCGGTCGCGTCGAGGGCCCCGAGGGCGAGCAGCAACGGATAGGCGGCGGCTTGGGCGCGCGCCTGCGCCACGGGATCAGGCGTGCTTGCGGGCTCGCACGATCGCGGAGCTGGCGTGCTCGTGCACTCGGTGGGTCTCCCGGATCTCGATGTCGACCAGGCCGGCGGCGGCGAGCGCCTCTTCGAACTCGGCGCGGGTGAGCGCGCCGGCGATGCAGCCGGTCCACTGCTGCATGTCCGCCCGCGTGGCCTCGTCCATGTCGGGGTCGGCGATCACGTCCGAGACGGCGAAGCGCCCGCCGGGCCGGAGAACGCGGGCGGACTCGGCGAGCACCGTGCGCTTGTCAGCGGCCAGGTTGATCACGCAGTTGGAGATGACTACGTCGACGGTCTCGTCGGCGAGTGGGATGTCCTCGATGTAGCCCTTGACGAACTCCACGTTCTCGACGCCGGCCTCGGCGGCGTTGGCGCGGGCGAGCCCGAGCATCTCGTCGGTCATGTCGAGGCCGATCGCCTTGCCGCTCGCGCCGACCCGGCGCGCCGAGATCAGCACGTCAGCGCCGGCGCCGGAGCCCAGGTCGAGCACGGTCTCGCCCTCGTGCAGGTCGGCCACGGCTGTGGGGACGCCGCAGCCCAGCGACGCCTCGACTGCCGCCTTGGTGCCGGCGTCGCCGGCTTCGCCCTCGTAGAGCCCGCCACCGAACACCTCGGTGCCGTCGCGGTCGACGAGCTTCATGTCGGGATCGCCGAAGGCGCCGCCGGGACCGCAGCCCCCCTCGGTGCCGCAACAGCCCGACGATGCATTGCTTGCGACGGCGGTGGCAGCGGCGGCGTAGCGTTCGCGCACCTTCTCGCGAATCTCCGTCTCGGTAGTAGCGCTCATGTGGCCTCCTTCGTGGATTGAGTGGTGAGGACGAGATGGACCAGCCGCTCGAAGCATCGCTTCCTCCTCAGTCGCCGAGCCAGCCCGCGAGCTCCGCGAGCGAGCCGGGTCGGACGTAGTAGTAGGCCCACAGCCCGCGTCGTTCGGAGTCGACGAGTCCCGCGTCACGCAGCTTCTTGAGGTGGTGCGAGAGCGTGGGCTGGGAGATGTCGAAGAGCGGCACGAGCTCGCAGACGCACACCTTGCCGGCGTGCTTTCGGAGCACGTCCACCAGCTGGAGTCGAATCGGGTCGCCTAGCGCCTTCGCCACCTCCGCCATGCGCAGGGCCTTCTCGCGCTCGACGTCGGGGTAGACGACGGGCTCGCAGCAGGGCTCTCCGGCGGGGCGCTTCTGCTTGGGCGCCAACTCCAGATCGACAGCCATCTATCTACATATATCGATTGAAGTGATATCTGTCAATGGATAGGCTGCGGGTCCGCGAGAGGGATGGCGGGATCCCGAGGATCAAGGAGGCACTCTGAGATGAAGTACGTGCTGTTCGTCTGTACTCAGAACGCGGGGCGCTCCCAAATCGCCCAGGCGCTGTTCAACGAGCACGGCCCGGACGACGTGCGGGCCGAGTCGGCCGGGGCCGAGCCCGCCGATCGAGGAGGTGCGCCTGATCCGCGACGAAATCGAGCTGCGCGTCAAGGACCTGCTCGACAATCGCCTCGACCAGATCCGCGAAGACCGCCGCCAGCACATGATGCGGATGAGCCGCTTGGTGCCCGGGCTGGTCGACGAGTTCGGCGGGGAGCTCACCGACGAGGAGATCCGCGGTATCGCCGACGAGATCCTCGCCGCCTACGATGAGGCGCCGGTCCGCTCGTTCGTGATGGCGCTGGCCAACCGCAAGGCCCGCCAGATCCTCAGGGAACGCACGGGCACGCCGGCCGGCGCCTCCTGAGCCGACTGGGGGTAGTGCGGGCGGAGGGACTCGAACCCCCACGACCTTTCGGCCACCAGGACCTAAACCTGGCGCGTATTTCCAGTTCCGCCACGCCCGCGTGACACCGGCGCAAGCCGGTTTGACACAGGGTATTGTCACGTCGATGGCCGACACGGTCCTGATTCATCCGAACCGTCACAAGGCTGAGTCCAAGGCCACCAGGGCGGGGGTCATTCTTCTCCTTCTGGCGAGCGCTGGGCTCATTCTCGTCATCACGCTCGGTGGCTGGTCGCAGCTTCAGGGAGCTCAGCCCGTGTCGTTCGCCTACGTGATCGTCTACGTCGGCATGGCGCTCTTCGTCGCGCGCTGGAACCGGGGCGTTCTTCCGGTCGCGGCCGCGCTCGCCATCCTCTTCGCCGTCGTCGCGGCCGTCGCCGGGCCCGCCTGGTTCGAGCGCGACAAGGCGGGGTTCGACGACCCCGCGCTCGAGCCGTCCCTCCTCGGTCTCTTGACGATCATCCTCGTCCCGGTCCAGCTCCTCCTGATCGCCTTCGCGCTACGCGGCTTCCAGCAGCAGTGGAACGTCGAGGTCGAGGTCACCCTCGACGAGGCCGAGCGCTACCGGCGCGGCGATCGCGAGCCGGGCCAAGTCCAGCCGGCCTGACCGCAGGCCACATGCAGCCGTACGATGAAAGTCCCAGCCCGGGTGGAGGAATGGCAGACTCTGGGTCCTCAAAAGGCCCTGCCCGAAAGGGCGTGTGGGTTCGAATCCCACCCCGGGCACTTTTGGACCTCCGGTCCGACATCGAAGCGCTCGTCGACGTCGGCCGGCGCGCTCCAGGCAGTGACGCCGAGCGGCGCGCCGCCGCCTACCTGAAGCAGCGGCTCGAGGGCCTCGGTCGGCAGGTCGAGGTCGAGTCCGTCGACGTCTGGCCCGCTTGGCCGCTCGTCTATGCCATCCTCGCCGCGGCCGCCGTGGTCGGCAGCGTCCTGTCCGTCTCCGTGCCGGCCCTCGGCGCCGCCCTTGCGCTGGTCGCCGCACTCCTCACCTTCCTCGAGGCCGGCGTCCTCCTCCCCACCCTGCGTCGCCTACTCGGCCGGCGCGCTTCCCAGAACGTCGTCTCCTGGGGCGACCGGGACATGCCCGGCGTGCTCCTCCTCGTCGCCCACTACGACGCCGGCCGCGGCGGCATCGCCCTCGGTCAGAGGGCCGAGGCCCGGCGCGCGGCCTTCGGGAAGCTGATCCGCCGCCCCATCGGCCCGCTCGAGCCTCTCTTCTGGGCCGAGCTCGTCGTCCTCGTCTGCTGCATCCTCCGGCTGGCGAGCCTCAGCGGTCTCCTCCTCACGGTGATCCAGTTCATCCCCACGGTGCTGCTGATCGTGGCGGTTGCCCTCCTCCTCGACATCGCCCTCTCCCCCACACGGGCCGGCGACAACGACAACGCCACCGGCGCCGCACTCGCCCTCCGACTGGCCGAGCGCTTCGGCGGGGGCAAGCTCGACCACTTCGACGTCCATGTCCTCCTCACCGGCGGCCAGAAGGCGGTCGCCGCCGGCTCACGCTCCTTCCTCAAGCGCCACAAGCGCGATCTCGGCCGCGAGCGCACCGTGATCCTCAACCTCGACGCCGTCGGCTCCGGCACCGTCCGCTACACCGGCCGCGAGGGGCCGCTCCTTGCGATCAAGTCCCACCCGCAGCTCGTCCAGCTCTGCCAGGCCATCGCCGAGGACGACGAGGACGAGAACGCCTTCGGCGCCCGCGCGACCGTGAACCGCTCCCCAAGCGACGGCTACGCCGCCCGCTCGGCCGGCCTGGCGGCCATCACGATCTCGTGTCGCGGCCGGCTCGACTACGTCCCCGCGCGCGTCGACGCCGAGGCGATCGAACGCGCCGAGGGCTTCTGCGCCGAGCTGATCCGCCGCCTCGACGCCGAGGTCGGCCCCGACCTGTCCGCGCCGGTCGAGGAGACCGTCCTCAGCGAGGCTGAGGACTGAGCTCCCCGACCCGCTCGACGAACCAGTCGAGCGCCGCGGGGTTCGCCAGCGAGTCGCGGCTCGCGGCCCGGTCCGGATCGCCGCCCATCAGGATCTTCTTCACCGGCACCTCGAGCTTCTTGTTCGACAGCGTGCGCGGCACCTCGGCGATCTGGTGGATGGCGTCGGGCACGTGCCGCGGCGAGCAGTGCTCGCGGAGGCGCCGGCGCAGCGTGTCGACCAACCCGTCGTCGAGCGACACCCCGTCGCGCAGCACCACGAACAGCAGCATCCGCTCGTCGACGTCGATCACGAGCGAGTCCAGCACCTCGTCGACGCCCTCCACGGCCGCGTAGATCTCGCTCGTCCCCATCCGGACGCCGCCGCGGTTGATCGTCGAGTCCGAGCGCCCGTAGATCACCGCCGTGCCCCGCGACGTGATCTTGATCCAGTCGCCGTGCCGCCACACGCCGGGGTACATGTCGAAGTAGCTCGACCGGTAGCGCTCGCCGTCCTCATCGCCCCACAGGAAGAGCGGCATCGAGGGCATCGGCCGGGTGATCACGAGCTCACCGACCTCGTCCACGAGCGGCCGCCCCTCCTCGTCCCATGCCTCGACGGCTGCGCCAAGGCAGCGCGCCTGCAGCTCGCCCGCGTACACCGGCACCACCGGCGCGGCGCCCACGAAGGCCGTGCAAAGGTCTGTCCCGCCGCTGGTCGAGAAGAGCCAGACGTCGCCGAGCTTGTCGTACACCCACTCGAACCCCTCCACCGGAAGCGGCGAGCCGGTCGAGCCGACGCTGCGCAGCCGCGGCATCGCCCGCGGGGACGCGCCCGCCTTCATGCTCGCTCCGATGAACCCGGCGCTCGTGCCGAAGCACGTGACGCCCGCCTCCGCCACGAGGTCCCACAGGCCGTGCGGGTCGGGCTGGCCGTCGTACAGCACGATCGCCGACCCCGACAGCAGCCCGCCCACCAGGAAGTTCCACATCATCCAGCCCGTCGTGGTGAACCAGAGGAAGCGGTCGTCCGGCCCGAGGTCGCTGTGCAGGTTCGCCTTCTTGAGGTGCTCGAGCAGGATCCCGCCCTGCCCCTGGACGATCGCCTTCGGGAGCCCCGTCGTGCCCGACGAGTAGAGCACCCACAGCGGGTGGTCGAACGGCACCTGCTCGAAGGTCAGATCAGCCGCCTCGGCCAGCAGATCCTCCCAGCCCGACGGCACCAGCACCGTGTGCTCGAGCGATGGGATCGCGGCCTCGAGCTCCCGCACGCGCGGCCGGCGGTCGAAGTCGCGCCCGCCGTAGCGGTAGCCCTCGGTCGCGATCAGCACCTTCGGCTCGATCTGCTTGAAGCGGTCCACCACGGTCGGCGTGCCGAACTCGGGCGCGCAGCTCGACCAGATCGCGCCGATGCTCGCGCAGGCGAGGAACGCCACCACCGTCTCCGGCACGTTCGGCATGTAGGCGACCACCCGGTCCCCGCGCTCCACCCCGAGGCGGCGCAGGCCGGCCGCGCAGCGCGCCACCTGGTCGCGCAGCTCGTCCCAGGTCATCGAGGCGAGCGGCGCCGACTCCGAGGCGCTCACGATCGCGGTCTCCCCCGGCCGCGCCATCCCCAGCAGGTACTCGGCGTAGTTCAGCCGCTCGTCCGGGAACCACACCGCCCCCGGCATCGCGTCGCGCGCGAGCACGGGGCCGGAGCGCGGGCCCAACCCGTACTCGTCCCAGATCGAGCCCCAGAAGCCCTCGAGGTCCTCGACCGACCAGCGCCACATCTCGTCGTAGGAGGAGAAGCCGCGGGCCTCCATGAACGCGGCCATCTTCGACGGCCCACTGGGCTCCCAGAGCAGCTCCCCCTCGCGCATGGCGTCGATTCTAGGTCGCTCAGCCCGCTGCGGGCTGCGTGGCGACCAGCACGGAGGCGACGCCCAGCACGACCAACGCCAAGCCAACCTCCGAGGCGACCGACCGGCGCAGCAGCGCCGCCGCCCGCTCGGGCTCCTCACGCCCGTCGCCCACGGAGCTCAGGCGCGGGAGGAGGCGCCGCTGGTTGTAGGCGCCGAGCGAGATCAGTCCCAGGAAGAGCACGATCTTCGCGAGCACCAGCCGCCCGTACGCGGTCTCTACGAACGCACCCAGTGAGTTCACGAGCACGACCGACTGCACGATCCCGGTGAGCAGCAGCAGCGTCACCGCGACCGTCGCCAGCCGTGAGAAACGGACGACGACAGCCGCCACGAGCGGCGTCCGCTCCGACCGAGCCAGCCCCCGGACCGCGACCGGAACCGCGACGAGGAGCATCACGAGGCCACCCAGCCACGCACTCATCGACAGGACGTGGAAAGTGTCCACTACCACCAGCAAGGCGCGCGGCGAGTAGGTCGCCGAATGGCCGGCAATGGCTGCTGTGAACGCCAGGCCGACCACGGCCA
>JBKGUS010000207.1:0-9895 GCA_046462295.1 Thermoleophilaceae bacterium
TCGGCTGCGTCGGCCTGCGCGGGGCGGTCGGCGCGGTCGGCCGGACCGGCTGAGCCGCTCCCGGGGCGTCAGGCGGCGGCGCCGGCCAGCTCGAAGCGCACGCCCGTCATCTCCTCGGACACCTCCCACAGCCGCCGCGCCACCTGCTCGTCGCGCGCCGCGCTGTTCGCCCCGACCGGCTTCGGGTGGCCGCGCTGCTCGAGTAAGCCGTCGGGGCCGCAGAACGTGCCGCCCTCGAGGCCGGGCTCCGTAGCCGCGTAGAGCGTCGGCAGCGCGCCCATCTCGTCGTTCTGGGCGAACAGGGCGTTGCCGAGCTTCATCACCACGGCGTCCACGGCCGGCGGCCCCGCGAACTGGAGGTTGGTGGCGGCGTAGCCCGGGTGCGCGGCCAGGCTCTTGACGGTCGAGCCGGCCGCTCGAAGGCGGCGGTCCAGCTCGAGCGCGAAGAGCAGGTTGGCCAGCTTCGACTGCCCGTAGGCACGCCAGCGGAAGTAGTGGCGCTCACCGCCGAGGTTGTCGAACGCGATCCGGCCGAAGCGGTGCGCATTGCTCGAGAGCGTGACCACCCGCGCGTCGTCCCTGCCCTCCATCTCACCGATCACGAGGCCGGTGAGCGCGAAGTGGCCGAGGTGGTTCGTGCCGAAGTGGAGCTCGAACCCGTCGGTGCTGCTGCGGCGCGGGCTGGCCATCACGCCCGCGTTGTTGATCAGCAGGTCGAGTCCCTCATAGCCCGCCCTGAAGCGCTCGGCGAGCTCGCGGACCGAGTCGAGACTGGCGAGGTCCAGTTCCTCGAGCTCCGGCTCCGCGTCGCCCGCGACCGCGGCGCATTCCCGCAGCGCCGCCTCACCTTTCTGCATGTTGCGGCACGCCAGCACCACCCGCGCTCCCGCGCGCGCGAGCTCGCGGGCCGTTACCCGGCCCAGGCCGCTGTTGGCTCCCGTCACCATCGCGGTCCGGCCCGTCTGGTCCGGGATCCGCTCCGCCGTCCACTTCGCGCTCATCCACCCCTCCGCCGCCGGATGGAGCGACCGTACTACGCGGCAAGGGGCGCCTGCCCCACTCCGCCCGCTCGGCGAACTCGAGCAGCGTGTGGAGGTACGAGGCGAGCGGCGGCACCGGCCCGATGCCGGCGTCGGCGAGCGCCGCGCGGGTGGCCTCGATCTCGAAGCGCACGCGTGTGGCCAGGTATGGGAAGAACACCTGGCCCTGTTCGAGCCAGCGGCGCTGCGCCGGGCCGCCACGCCGCATCAGCAGCGGGTGGACGACGCGCCGGTACAGCGCCGGTGGGAGCGCCCGGGCGCGCGGCTGCTCGAGCAGCTCGGCCGCGCGATCGATCACCTCGCCGATGCTGCTCGCCGCCGGCCCCGCGGCGAGATGGAACGTGCTCCCCGGCGCGGAGTCCGCGAGCGCCAGGATCGCGCGCGCGACGTAGCCGACGGGCACCACGTCCAAGGGCGCCGAGCGGCGCGCCGGCAGGGCCGGCAGCGCGCCGCGCGTGTAGGCGCGGAGCGGCGTGTAGATGACGTTGAAGGAGGACGTCCAGCCGGTTTGGTAGTCGCCCACGACGATGCTCGGCCGGAAGACCTGCACCGGCAGCCGGCCGGCGTGCGCGCGCACCAGCCGCTCGGCCTCCCACTTCGACCGCTCATACGTGTTGTTGAAGCCCTGCCCCAGCGCGAGGTCCTTCTCGCGGAAGGGCCCGCGGTGCGTGCCCGCCACGTACGCCGTGGACACGTGCGCGAAGCGGCGCAGCCCCGCGCCCCGGGAGGCCGCGAGCGCGGCCAGCTCGAGCAGCCGCCGGGTGCCCTCGACGTTCACGGCGCGCGCCTCGTCGAGCGGCAGCGAGAACAAGACCGAGGCGGCTGCGTGGATCACGTCGGTCACGGACTCGGCGAGCTCCTCCCGCACGCGCGGGGCGAGGCCGAGCTCGTCCGCCAGGATGTCGCCTGCCACCGGGATCACCCGCTCCGCCGCCCGCTCGGGCTCCGGGACGATCAACGCCAGCGTCTCCTGCACCCGCCGCTCCGCCTCGCCCTGGCTCGGCGCACGCACCAGCGCCCACACCCGGCGGTCACCATCCTGTAGCAACCGGGCCATCAGCTCCATGCCGAGGAAGCCGGTGGCGCCGGTGATCAGGACATCGCGGCCCATTCGCCGGAAGGCTCGCGCACCGCGCCCCGCAAGTCATCCGACCGGCGGTAGGAAATGTCCATTCGGGGGGTCGACAGCTAGTCGATCAGGCGCTTCCCCATAAGCCGCACGGCGACGCGCCACAGGACGAGCGCGAAGACGAGCAGCGCGGCCACCCGGATCAGGTCGGTGGCCTCGAACCCGAACGCCGCGTGGCGCACCAGCTCGACCAGGTGATGCAGCGGGTTCAGGTTCGCGAGCGCCCGCAGAACGTCGGGCAGCTGGTCGATCGGGAAGAACGTGCCGGCGACCAGGAAGAGCGGCGTGACCACCAGCGTGGTCACGTAGCTGAACTGGTCGATCTTGGCGACGCTGGCGGCGGTGGCTACGCCGAAGCCGGCGAACCCGAACGCGGTGATGAAGCAGAACAGCGGCACCACCAGCATGCCGGGCGACGGGTCGAGCCCGAAGAACATCGCCACGATCAGCGGGAAGCAGCCGTAGACGCTCGCGCGAATGCTGATCCACAGGATCTCGGCGGTCACGAGCTCCTCGACGTCGACCGGCGCAGCGAGGATGGCGTCGTAGGTGCGCTGGAAGCGCTCCTTCACGAAGCTCCCGAACATCGCGGGCAGGGCACTCGAGAAGATCACCGCCGTCGCCACCATGCCGGTCCCGACGAACTCCACGTACTTGAGCCCGTCCACGCGGTCCACGATCGTCGCGCCCAGGCCGAGCCCGAAGGCGACCAGGTAGATCACCGGCTCGAGCACGCTCGAGAACGTGGTCGACTTCCAGTAGCTGCGGAAGTTCGCCGCCTCGCGGCTCATCACCCCGGTGATGGCCGCCGGCTCCAGTCTTCTCACTCGGCCTCCTCCCCTGTGAGCAGCACGAACACGTCCTCGAGCGACGCCGCGCGGCGGATCGCCTCGGGCGGGATTGCTCCGTCGGTGGCGCGCTCGGAGCCGACGATCGCGATCGCGGGACCCGCGGGGCGCACCCGGAGCCCATGCGCCTCCGCGGCGGCACGCACCTCGGCCAGCCGCGCCGGCGGCGCATAGACCTCGGCGGTCTCGATGCCGGCGTGCTCGGCGATCAGCTCGGCCGGGCGGCCGCGGGCCACGACCTTGCCGTGGGCCATCACTGCGACCTCGTCCGCCAGGCGCTGCGCCTCCTCGATGTAGTGGGTCGACATCAGGATGGTCGCGCCCTCCGAGCGCAGCCCGTCGATCAGCGACCAGAGCTCCGTGCGGATCTGCGGGTCGAGGCCGACGGTGGGCTCGTCGAGCAGGATCAGCCGGGGCCGGTGCACCAGGCCGCGCGCGAGCAGCAGGCGGCGGCGCATGCCGCCCGAGAGCTTGTCGACCTCGTCGGCGCGCCGGCCGGTCAGGCGGGCGAGCTCGAGGCCGCGTTCGACCGCGGCGCGCACGTCCTTCACGCGGTAGAGCCGTGCGAACACGGCGAGGTTGTCCTGGACCGACACGTCGACGTCGAGGTTGTCGAGCTGCGGGACGACCCCCATCAGGGCGCGCGCCTCCTTGGACTCCTTCGGCAGCTCGTGGTCGAGCACGCGGATCTCGCCCTCGTCGGCGATCGCCTGGCCGGTGAGCAGCCGCATGGTGGTCGACTTGCCCGCCCCGTTTGGGCCGAGCAGGCCGAGGCAGATGCCGCCGGGCACGTCGAGATCGAGGCCGTCGACGGCCGTGATCGACCCGAAGCGCTTGACGACCCCGCGCAGCTGGATGACCGGCGCACTCACGGTCATCGACCTTACGCGACGCGTCCGCCGGCGGTCTTGGACGAAAACGACCAGCACCAGGGCAGGGAGTCCCCGCCGCGGCTTAGGATGCCGCTCCGATGCGGGCGCTCCAGATCACCGAGCTGAGCGGTCCACGCTCGGCGCTCGCCGAGGCGGAGCTCCCGGAGCCCGAACCGTCGCATGTGCTGACGCCGGGGAGCGGGGTCGTGGTGGACGTGCATGCCGCCGGGGTGTCGTTTCCGGAGGTGTTGCAGACGCGGGGTCAGTACCAGGTCAAGCCACCGCTGCCGTTCGTGCCGGGCAGCGAGGTGGGCGGGGTCGTGCGGAGCGCGCCGGAGGGCGCCGGTGTGTCCAAGGGCGATCGGGTCGCGGCCTTCTGCATGCTCGGCGGGTTCGCCGAGGTGGCCGTGGCGCCCGAGTTCCTCACGTTCCCGCTGTCGGACGATCTCGACCTCGCCCAGGGGGCCGGCCTGATCCTCAACTACCACACCGCCTACTTCGCGCTGGTGCTGCGCGGCCGCTTCACGGCCGGCGAGAGCGTGCTCGTGCACGGGGCGGCCGGCGGCGTCGGAACGGCGGCGCTGCAGGTGGCGAAGGGCCTCGGCGCCCGGACGATCGCCGTGGTGTCGAGCGACGAGAAGGAGCGGGTGGCGCGCGAGGCGGGGGCCGACGAGGTGGTCCGCGCGGACGCCGCCTGGAAGGACGACGCGAAGGAGTGGTCCGGCGGCGGCGTGGACATCGTGATCGACCCGGTCGGCGGCGACCGCTTCACGGACAGCCTGCGCTCGCTCGGCGAAGGCGGCCGCTGCGTGGTGGTGGGCTTCACGGGCGGGTCGATCCCCGAAGTTCGGGTGAACCGGCTCCTGTTGAACAACATCGAGGTGGTGGGCGCCGGCTGGGGCGCCTACGTGATGGGAAAGCCCGACGCGAACCGCGAGATCGGCGCGGCGGTGAACCGGCTGGTGGACACGGGCGCAGTGCGCCCGATCGTGGGCGCCCGCTTCCCGCTGGAGCGGGCCGCGGACGCCCTGGAGCTGCTGGAGGGGCGCGGAGCCACCGGGAAGGTCGTGCTGGAACTACGTTAAGCGGTCAGACCCCGTGAGTGGCCGCGACTCAAGGGGTCTGACCCCTTTAGTGGCGCCGGCGGGGGCCGCGACCGCGCGGCCGCGAGTGCGACCGCCCGCCCGCCTCGCGGAACCCGCTCTGCGCGAACTGCGCGTGCAGGCGAAGCTCCGATGCGATCTTCCCCACCGTGGTCGCCTGCTCGCCCGTCACGAGCGTGATGCCCACGCCACTCCGGCCCGCCCGTCCCGTGCGGCCCACACGGTGCACGTACGCCTCGCGGTCCTCCGGCGCGTCGAAGTTGATCACGTGGGTCACGTCGTCCACGTCGATGCCGCGGGCCGCGACGTCGGTCGCGACGAGCGTGTCGATCACGCCGTTGTGGAAGCGGCTCAGGGCCTTCTCGCGCTGCGGCTGCGTGCGGTTGCCGTGGATCGCCACTGCGCTGACGCCGTGCCTCGAGAGGCGCTTCACCAGGCGGTCAGCGCCGCGCTTGGTTCGCACGAACACGAGCGTGCGCCCGCGCTCCTCGCCGGCCAGCTCCTGCACGAGCGACTCCAGCTTCTCCTCGTGCGCCACGGCCAGGAAGCGGTGCTCGACCCGGGCTCGCTCGCCCGGCTTCTGCTCGTGGCGGCGCGCGTCACGCGTGTACTCCGCCGCGATCCGGCCGGCCTCGCCCTCGAGTGTGGCCGACAGGAAGAGCGTCTGGCGATCCTTGGGCGTCTGGCGAACGATGCGGTCGACGGCCGGGCGAAAGCCCATGTCGAGCATCCGGTCGGCCTCGTCGAGCACCAGCACGCGCACGCGGTCGAGGCGGACCGCGCCGCGCTCGATCAGGTCCTCCAGGCGGCCGGGCGTGGCAACGAGGATGTGGGCGCGGCGGGCGAGCTTGCTCTGGCGCTCGATGCCGGCGCCACCGTAGACGGCCGCCACCGAGAGCGCGCGCGCCCGGGCCACGCCCGCCAGCGCGTCGGTCACCTGGCTGGCGAGCTCACGCGTCGGGACGAGCACGAGCGCCGCGGCGCGCGCGTCGGTCGCCTCGATCCGCTCCACGAGCGGCACACCGAAGGCGAGCGTCTTGCCAGAGCCGGTGGGAGCCTTGACGAGGACGTCGCGCCCCGCCAGGACGTCGGGGATCACGGTCTTCTGGACCGCGAAGGGGGAGTCGATTCCGCCGGCCGCCAAGGCGTGCGCGACGGATTTCGATACGCCGAGATCGGCGAAGGACTGCTTGGCCATTCGTGCTCCTTGCGTGCGGCCGCATCGGACGGCCGCGGACGATCTGGGAGATTCAGCTGACCCGGATCGCATGTGCGCTCGGAGACGAGAACCTCGCGGGCGACGGCATCGCCCACACGGATGACGCTAGCAGGCGCCCGGGCCGATCTTGTCGGGCGACCCCGCCAGCAAGCCCCGCGCGCCGTACGGCGACAGCCTCCCATCCGCGCGAAGCCGGAGCGCGCCAAGCGCATGCGGTCCGCCGGCCCTGGCAGTCTCCGCTGCCGTCGTATGTGTCGCCGCTCGTGAGAACCGACATTGGCGCTTCCGCGGACGCGGCCCAAATTGGGGACACAGAAGTCCGCCGCGCGCGGTTCCCCCTTTCGCACCAAGCGGCAGCGCCGTCACTGGGCCATCGGGCTAGCCGCCGACATCCTTGTTCTCGGGCGTGAACCTGCTCGCTGTGAAGGTCGCGCCCTGCGGGTCGGCGAGGATCGTCATCCGGACCCAGGGTGCGTCGAACGGCGGGACGAGCACCGTTCCGCCGAGCTCGGTGGCCTTCGCGGCCGCCGCGCCTGCATCCTCCACGGCGAAGGTCACGCTCCAGTGCGCCGACGTGTCGGGTTGGTTGTCGTCGATTTGGTGGATGGTCGCCACAACATCCTCGAAACCGGGCGCCGCACCGGCCTCCGCCCACCGCTCGCGGAGGTCGGGGTGGTGGCTCTCGATGAAGTCGCCGTAACCGTCCAGCGCCCACATCTCAGCCTCGCCCATGGCGAATGTCCGCCACTCGAAGACAGATCCGTAGAACGCCTTCGCTCCCTCGGTGTCGCGGGTGTTGAGGCCGTTGAAGTTCAGCGAGCCAGGGTCGTTGACCACCTGCGCGCCTTTGTGCTTCTTCGCCTCCCAGACGCACAACGCCGCCCCCTCCGCGTCGGTGAAGACAGCCGTCCGGCCGGCGTCGGCAAAATCGAAGGGCTCCACCACGACACCACCGCCTGCGTCCTGGACCTTGGTCGCGGCCTCGTCGGCACTGGCGACTGAGATGTAGGTGTTCCACCTGGGCTGGAGCGCCGCTCCCTCGGGCATCGATGTGATGGCGGCGACATTGCCGCTGCGCGGCTCACCCGACATGTCGAACAGCGACCAGCCGCGCGTCTCGGTCCTGGCGATGAAGTAGCTGCCCCCCGCGCTCGCGGGCATCACATCCCTGAACTCCCAGCCGAAGAGACCGCCGTAGAAGTCGACCGCCGCCTCCGGGTCGGGTTCGCTCGCATCCACCCAGCAGGGGACGCCGGGGATGTATCCGTCGCGTTCGGGCATTCGCTGTCCCCTCGACTCGTTGGCAGCTCGATGCAGCCTAATCCCAGGACAGAGGCGCAGCTCTCGAGGCGTAAATGGCGCTGAGGCTCCTCGCGCATCGCGACACTGCCGGCGATCCGGCTATGGTGGCAGCCCGGCGGCCGCGCGCGCACCCTCCGGGTCGGCAAAGGATTGGACGCGGACGACCCGTCCATCGCGCACGGTCAAGAGCGATGATCGAGTGTCATCGACTTCGAGCTCGTGCGTCCGGCCGACGATGTGCACGACGACCGCCACCTGATCACCCGCGTCGTCGAACCTCAGCGTCTCCACCCTGTAGCTCTCCCAAGTCGAGACGAACTCGCCCCAGAACCGCCGCACGCCCTCAAAGCCTCGGTAGCTGTCGACGGCAAGCAATGAATGAGGTACCGGGAGCCACTCGATCCGCGGGTCCAAGAACCGACTGAGAGCTTCATCGGTCAGACGCCGTTCGAACTCTCGACTGGAACCCTCGCTCGCAAGCGCGGCGTAAAGTCGGCGGACGAGCTCGACGTTTTCCTCTGACACCTCGCTCTCAGTGTCTCGCATCGGCCTCTACCGCTCGCGTCCGGTGCCCGCGCACACGGGCGAGCGGCCAGTCTTCCGCGCGCCGCAGGCCTACGTGCGGGCTCCCGCCCGAAGCGGCGCCGCGGTGCTCTCGCGCTGGCGCTGGCGGTCCGGCGCGATCGTCACCACGTTGCGCGCCAGGCCGGCCTTCTCGAGCCCCTTGATCACCCATGCCGACGGGTCGAGCGCGCGCTCCCAGCGCCGCAGACCGTGCGACGCCGACCGCGGGAACGCGTGGTGGTTGTGGTGCCAGGCCTCGCCGAACGAGGGAAGCGCCAGCCAGGCCACGTTGGTCGACTTTTCGTCGGTCTCGAAGCGGCGCGTGCCCAGGAAGTGGCACACGGAGTTGACGCTCCAGGTGACGTGGTGGACCAGGAAGATCCGCACGAGCCCGCCCCACAGGAGCCCGGTTGCAGCGCCGGCGAGGGTGCCGGTGAGCGCCCAGCCCGCGAGCGCCGGGATCGCGAGGCTCAGCAACACGAACAGGGGGAACTGTCGGTTGATCAGCCGCATGCCCCGGTCTTCGTAGAGGTCCTTGGCGTAGCGGCGTGCGCTAGCCTGGCCCTGCGTCGAGAGGAGCCAGCCGGCGTGGGCGTGCCAGAGGCCCCGCAACACTCCCGAGACGCCGTCGCCGTGGCCGACGTGCGGGCTGTGCGGGTCGCCCTCCTCGTCGGCGTGCGCGTGGTGCTTGCGGTGGTCGGCGACCCAGGCCATCACCGGGCCCTGCACGGCCATCGAGCCGAGCGCCGCGAAGGCGTACTCGAGCGGCTTCGGCGCCTGGAACGAGCGGTGCGTGAGAAGGCGATGGAAGCCCACGGTGACCCCCAGCCCTGTCAGCACGTACATCACCGCGAGGATGGCCAGGTCCGTGGCGGCCACGGCGCTGTTCCAGAGGAGGACGATCGCGGCGAGGGTGGCCAGGAAGGGCACCACCACGGCAGCCAGGTTGACGCGCTTCTCAAGGGTGGTCATGTCCATGATTGTTCCCGCGCCAAGGCATACCGAATAGGCTTTTCGAGGCGTTCTTCGCCTGCGGTTTTACTCAGTTCGATGACAACTTCGACGCAATCCGGTCCCTGGCAGGCGCTTCCGGCGAGTGTGGCGGACGTGATCGAGCCCGAGCTCGACGCGATCACCGAGGAGATCATGGCCACGATCGCGCGCGAGGTGCCGGAGTACGCGCGGCCGTTCGAGGGGTCCTTCGGCCGCGGTGTGCGCACCGGCGTGACGGAGGCGCTGCGCCAATTCCTGGCGCTGATCCGCAGCCCGTCCGGCGCCCGCGGGCCGGGACGCGAGGTGTACGTGGCGCTCGGCCGGGGCGAGCTGCGGCAGGGACGCACGCTGGACTCGCTGCAGTCGGCCTATCGCGTAGGCGCGCGCGTGGCGTGGCGGCGGGTTGCCGAGGCGGCGCGCCAGGCGGACCTCGACCCGGAGACGATCAGCCTGCTCGCCGAGTCGATCTTCGCGTACATCGAGGAGATCTCGGCCGACTCGGTTGAGGGGTACGCGGAGGCACGCTCGCGGGTGGAGGACGAGCGCCGGCGCCGCCGCCGCGAGCTGGTGGCGCTGCTGCTGAGGGAGCCGCAGGCGGAGGAGGCGGACCTGCGGGCGGCGGCCGCCGGGGCCGGATGGCGGCTGCCGCCAACGGCTGCGGCGGTGGCCGTCCCGGAGGAGGTGCTGGACCGGCTGGCATCGCGGCTGCCGGCCGACACGCTCGCCGCCCGGATCGAAGGAGTGGGATGCGCCGTGGTGCCGGACCCGGAGGGGCCGGGCCGGGCCGCCGAGCTCGAGCGGACGCTGGCGGGCGAGCGGCCCGGG
>JBKGUS010000208.1:0-5304 GCA_046462295.1 Thermoleophilaceae bacterium
CAGACGAACGCAAGAATCAGGCTTTACGATGTTCGGCCGCGCGGTCCGCTCGGCGCGGCCGTTACCGTCTACGCCTTGCGACGAACCGGACTCCCCGCGCGAGCACGAGCATGGTCGAGATCGTCACCGAGCGTCTGAGCCTGCGGCCGTTTCGGGTTGATGACCTCGAGACGTTCGTCGCCTACCGGAGCGATCCCGAAGTCGCGCGGTATCAGTCGTGGGACCGCACGTATTCGATGGCCGATGCCGAGTCTTTCCTGAGCTCACAACGCGAGGTGGAGTTCGGTCAACCCGGAGAGTGGCTGCAACTGGCGATCGTCGATCGAGAGACGGGCACGGTGTGTGGGGATTGCGCTGTACGGGTCGTGACCGATCAGCCGGCGACCGCCGAGGTCGGAGTCACGCTGGCGCCGGCAAACCAGGGAAAGGGCCTCGCGACCGAGGCGCTTACGGCCGTCGTGACAGAACTGTTCGAGCAGCGTGGCATGCATCGAGTCTTTGCTCAGGCCGACGATCGCAACATCTCGGTTCGGGCTCTATTGGAACGCCTGGGCTTTCGCTGCGAGGCCCGCCTGGTCGAGGCGGATTGGTTCAAAGGCGAGTGGTCAACGCTGCGGCTTTACGCGATGCTCGACCGGGAGTGGCGCGCGCGCCCGAACGCGGAGCGGCAATAAGGGCATCAACCTGTGGTGACACTCCCGCGCACTGTCGGGACCTCCGGGCGAGCAGCGGGCAGCCGCGGTCTCGGCGTCAGCTTTTGATGCGACCGGTCTCGTAGGCCCACATGGCGAGCTCGACGCGGTTCCGGGCATCGAGCTTGCGCATGAGGCTCGCCAGGTGCGTCTTGACGGTGCTGATGCTGAGGTGGAACTCGTCCGCGATCTCGTGGTTCGTCCAGCCCTGGGCGACCGGGATCAGGATCTCCTCTTCGCGGCTCGTGAGCGGCTCGCGCGGCTGAGCGGGCGGCTGCGCCGGCTCGGCGTCGGCGAACCTGGCGAGGAGTCGGGCGGTGATGCGCGGCATGATGAGTGCGTCGCCGTCGGCGGCGGCGTGGATCGCCTGCGTCAGCAACTCCGGCCCGGCATCCTTGAGCAGGAACCCTCTGGCGCCGGCCTTCAGCGCGCCGTGGACGTACTCGTCGAGGTCGAAGGTGGTGATCACGACGACCGCCAGCGGGTCGTCGACGTCGGGGCCCGCAAGCTGCCGGGTGGCCTCGATCCCGTCGAGCCCGGGCATGCGGATGTCGAAGAGGCACACGTCCGGCCGGAGCTGGCGCGCGAGGGTCACGGCCTCGCGGCCGTCGGCGGCCTCGCCCACGACCTCGATCCCGGGCTGGGCGTCGAGGATCATCGCGAGGCCGGTGCGGACGATGTCCTGGTCGTCGGCGACGAGGACGCGGATGCTCACCTCGCGCCCTTCGGCAGCACGGCGTCGACCGTCCAGCCCCGCTCGCCGGGGCCGCGGCCCGCCCGGACGGTGCCCCCGAGCAGGGTCGCGCGCTCGCTCATGCCGGCGAGGCCGTGACCTGACGATGTGCGCGCGCCAGCGCCAGCCTCGCCGTCGTCGCGGACAGTCAGACGCACCTCGTCGCCTTCGTCTGCCACGCGGACGGTGATCCGGGTCGCGTGTCGGGCATGGCGAAGCCCGTTCGTCACCGACTCCTGGGCGATCCGGTAGAGGGCCGCCCCGACGGAAGGGCTCAGCTCGGCGAAGTCGCCGGACAGGTGCACGTCCACACGAGGCCCTTTACCGAGGCCGTGTGCGAGGCGCTCGATGTCGGCCAGACCCGGTGGCGGAGCGAGCTCCGCCTCGTTCCCGTCGCGCAGGATCCCCACCATGGCGCGCATCTCCTCGAGCGTCCGCGAGGCCGCCTCCTCGATGGTCGCAAGCACGGCCAGGGCACGGTCGGTGTCGGATGCCGCCAGGGCACGGCCGGCCTGAGCCTGGACGGCGATCGCCGAGACGTGGTGGCCGACGGAATCGTGGAGCTCGCGGGCGAGCTCGCTGCGCTGACGGAGCTTTGCCTGCTCGACGTCGCGGACGCGGACGGTGGCGTGGAAGCGGATCGCCGCACCCCATGCGGCGGAGGACAGGAAGAACCCGTATCCGGCGAACATCTCGCCCGCGCTTTGCGGTTCGGCGACGTGCGTGATCGGGAGCCAGGCGAGGATCAGGCCGAGCCCGACCGCGGCCTCTCGGCCGGCTCCCCAGCGGAACAGTGAGTAGGGCAGCACGAGCACCGCCGCGATGCTCAGCAGTCCGGTCGTGTCGACGGCGGCGAGGATCCTCGCGACGTCGAATGCAATCAGTGTGCCGAACCCGGCCGCGACGGCGCCCAGGGGATGGGCGCGCCGCCACAGCAGGCTGAGCGCGATCAGGGTGCACACGGTGACCATGACCGGGCCCCACGCCAGGTCCTCGCGAAGCAGCGTCTCCACGACCGACCACGACACGACCGCGGCGACGAGCGCCCGGTCGCGCCACACCGGGGCGGGTGGCTGCGGGGGGCGGGGCTCGTTCCAGAGCGCCCGAAGTCCGTCTCTCACCACCCATAGAGCGTAGAGGGGCCGGACGCGCGGCGAAATCGGCCGAAAGAACGAGGTTCGCACCGTACCCGCGGCCGGCAGAAGTCGAGCCTCCGGACCGATGTACGCGCGGAGACGGCCCGCCATCGTGAGCTCATCGTCAACGAAGGAGGTTCGATCATGAGGAACGAGATGAACTCAATCCCCGAGAGGGAATGCATCCTGGCCGCGCGCGGCGTGGCGAAGGCCTACCGCGCAGGAACCCGCGAGGTCCACGCGTTGCGAGGCGTCGACCTCGATATCGGCGCAGGCGAGCTCGTGATGATCATGGGCCCGTCCGGCAACGGCAAGACCACGCTGCTCAACTGCCTGTCCGGGCTGGACGAGATCGACGCCGGCACCGTCACGGTGGACGGCGACGACCTGTTCGCGATGTCGGACGCCGAGCGCACCCGGCACCGGGCGGAGCGCATGGGCTTCGTGTTCCAGTCGTTCAACCTGATCCCGGTGCTGTCGGCGGCGGAGAACGTGGAGCTGCCGCTGCTGGTCACCGGCGTGAAGCCCAAGCTCGCCCGCGAGCAGGCGCGAGAGATGCTCGCCCGCGTCGGCCTCGCCGACCGCGCCGGCCACCGCCCCGGTGAGCTGTCCGGCGGCGAGCAGCAGCGCGTGACCGTAGCTCGTGCGCTGGTCGCGGAGCCGGCGCTGATCTGGGCAGACGAGCCCACCGGCGCGCTCGACAGCCGGACCGCCGCCGAGATCGTCGAGTTGCTGCACGAGGTGCACGCCGCCGGGCAGACGCTGGTGGTCGTCACCCACGACGAGGGGATCGGCCGCTCGGGGCAGCGCCTCGTCCAGGTCCGCGACGGCCTCGTGGTCGCCGACGGCGATCCGAGCACGGCCGAGGAGCACCTGCTCGACCGCGTCGAGGTGGCGGCATGACCGCCCTCGCCGTCCTCGGGGCGATCGCCCTCGTCCTCCTGCTGCCGCTCGTCGTCGCCGCCCTCCGGCAGCGAACGCTCGTCACGATGGCCGTTCGGAACATCGGCCGCAGACGCGCCGAAGCCGCCCTCGTCGTCGCCGGAGCACTGCTCGGCACGGCGATCATCACCTCCTCCTTCGTCGTCGGTGACGTGATCGAAGGCTCCTTCGCCGACGCAGCCCGAACCCAGCACGGCCCGATCGACATCACCGCCACCCCCGCCGAAGGGACGGGTCTCGACGAGGTCGTCGCCGCGATCGAGGCCGGCGGCGTCGAGAGGATCGACGGCCTGCTGGCCACGACGACGAGCACCGCCACGCTCGAGGCGCCCCACCGCGCCGCGGCGGTTCCGCAGGTCAGGGTCGTGGAGCTCGATCTCGCCGCAGCCCGCGACTTCGGCTCCGACGCGCAGATCACCGGGCTCGCCGGCACCGGCGCAATCGGTCCCGGCGAGGTCATCGTCAACGACCGCATCGCCGGCCGGCTCGACGTGCGAGCGGGAGACGCGCTGCGCCTCCACGCGTACGGCTCCGCCGTCGACCTGACCCTCACGGAGGTGGTGGCCGAGGTCGGGGTCGCCGGGTACGGCGGCGCGATCGTCGCGCCGGGCACGCTCACACGCCTCGCAGAAGCAACGACCGTGGTCGCCGCACCGCCACGCGAGCGGCTGCTGATCTCGCTCGACGGCGGCGTCTTCGACACCCGCGGGCTGTCGGACGCCGCGGTGACCGACCTGCGCGCCGCCCTCGCAAGCGTCCCAGGTGTAGAGGTCGAGGCGCCCAAGGCGGCGGTGCTCGACGATGCACAGCGCGACGGCGCCGGGCTCACCGAGATGTTCGGCACGATCGCGATCTTCAGCGTCCTCGCCGGGATCCTGCTGCTCGTCAACCTGTTCGTGATGCTCGCCGAAGAGCGCAAGACCGAGCTCGGGATGCTCCGCGCGGTCGGGTTCACCCGCCGGCGCCTGACCCGCGCGTTCGCGATCGAAGGCGCGATCTACGCCCTCGTCGCCGCCGCACTGGGGGCGGTGGTCGGGATCGGGATCGGCTGGCTCGTCGCGGTCCTCGCAGGGCCGATCTTCGGCGACGCCGAACAGGCGGCGGGCTACCCACTGGTGATCAACCCGGTCAGCCTCGCGATCGGCGCCGGCACGGGCCTCGTCATCTCGCTCCTGACCATCTGGGCCACGAGCCTGCGCATCGCCCGGCTCAACATCATCCGCGCCATCCGCGACCTGCCCGAACCCCAGAAGGCGCGGGCGCGGACACGCACGCTGGTACTCGCCGCGGTCGGCATCCTGATCGGCGCGGGAGTCGGTGTCGCGGGCTACCTCGGCGACAACGCGATCGGCTTCCTGGTCGGGGTCCCGGTGGCGGCGTTCTCCGCCGCGCCGCTGCTACGCCGGCTCCTGCCGGAACGCCTCGCACGCGTCCTTGTCGCCGCCACCGTGCTCGGCTGGGCGCTGGCCGTGCGCCAGCTCTTCCCGGGGATCATGGGCTCCTCGGACACGCTCGCCTTCGTCGTGCAGGGACTGGTGCTGACCCTCGGCGCCGTATCGCTGGCGGCCGGTCTCGACCGCGTCTGGACGCTCGCGATCGAGCGTCTCGGACGGGGCGGCCGCGGCCTAGCGCCACGGCTCGGGATCGCCTACCCACTCGCGCGACGGTTCCGCACCTCGATGCTGCTCGGGATGTTCTCGCTCGTGATCCTCGTCGTGACCATGGTCACCTCGTTCTCGGTCGCGATCGAGCGCAACACCGACGCCAAGGTCGACCAGATCGCGGCCGGATACCACCTCCT
>JBKGUS010000209.1:0-2963 GCA_046462295.1 Thermoleophilaceae bacterium
GACCAGGCGATGACCGAGGCCAACCGCTGGCTGCTCTATGCCGCACTGTTCGGAGTGCTGGTGCTGCTCCTGCGGGACGACCGGCTCAGCGCGGTGATCGTCGGCGCCGGCGCAGCGGCGATCACCGCGCTTGGCCTATACATCGCCATCCGGATGCTCGCGGGCAATGGCGACGAGCTGTTCATCGGCGGCCGCCTGAACGAGCCACTGGGGTACGTGAACGGCCAGGCGGGCTACCTGCTCATGGGCGTCTGGCCGCTGATCGCCCTTGCCGAACGGGCTCGAAGACCGCTGGTGGCGGGGGCGGCTCTGGCGGGCGCCACGTTCCTCGGCGGGCTGGTCGTGCTGGGGCAGACGCGGGCCGTTGTCCCCGCCGCCGCGGTCTCCGCGCTGCTAGTGCTTGTGGCGGTCCCGGGTCGCACCAAGCGTGCCTGGGCGCTGGCGATCCTGGGTGCGGGCATCGCGGCCTGTCTGGGCCCGGTGCTCGACGTCTACGACTCCGTGCGCGGCGCGAACGCGCCCGGCGACCCCGAACTGCGCGACGCCGCCGTGGCGCTCCTGCTCGCCGCGGCCGGCGTCGGCGCGCTCTGGGCAGCTTCGGTCGCCGTGGCCGACCGGCTGCGTGGCCGGCTGGCGGGTGCGCGGCGGCTGGCCTGGGCCCCGCTTGCGGCGGCCGCCGCGATCGTGGCTGTGGTCGCCTTCGCCGCGCTCCACGATCCGGTCGGCAAGGTCCGGACGGAGTACCGGGCCTTCGTCGAGCTGGACACCCAGGGGGACACGTCCTCCCGCTTCTCGACCGGCGCGGGCAACCGCTACGACTACTGGCGGGTAGCGGTCGACCAGTTCGCCGACAACCCCCTGCGCGGCATCGGCGCGGGCAACTACGACCGCACCTACTTCGTCGAGCGGCGCACGACGGAGGACATCCGCCAGGCGCACAGCATCGAGCTGCAGGCGCTTGGCGAGCTCGGCCTCGTGGGCGGCCTGCTGCTAGCCAGCGTTCTGGTCGCTATTGGCGCCGGGTTCTTGCGGCGCGCCCGCACCGCGAGCGACGACCTGCGCGTGCGGGGGCTCGCCGTCGCGGCGGGTGGCACCTTCGCCGTCTGGCTCGTGCACACCAGCGTCGACTGGCTCCACCTGATCCCCGGCCTGACCGGGATCGCGCTGTGCTCCGCCGCCGTGCTGGTCGGCCCGTGGGCGCGCCGGCGCGCCGAGGGTGTGGGCCAGACGAGGCTCGCCGTCGTTGCGATCTGCGGCATCGCCGTGATCGCCGGGGCCGTCCTCGTCGGCCGCGTCGCGCTCGCCGACCGCTATCTGAACCAGGGCCGTGACATCCTGGCCGCCGATCCAGCGGAGGCGATCGCCAAGGCGCGCGACTCGAGGCGGCTGAACGACGAACGGCTGCCGGCCTACTACCTGGAGTCGGCCGCGTGGGCTCGCCTGGGCGACTACCGCCGGGCCCGCGCCGCGCTGGTCGAGGCCACCCGGCGGGAACCGCATGACTTCGTCACCTGGGCGCTGCTCGGCGACCTGGCGACCCGGCGGGGGAAGGACAGGCAGGCACTGCGCGACTATCGCCATGCGCTTTCGCTCAACCCGCGGAACGACGCGCTCGCCGCGTCGGTCGAGGAAGCGCGGGCCCGCCTGTCGAGCGGGTGACCGGAAGCCCGCGCAACTCGGCTGGTTCCGTATGTTCTGAGGCCTGTATGGCACGTGGCAGGGGATTAGCGCTTGCGATAGTCGGCTGCCTGGCGGTGGTGCTCGCTGGGGCGCCTCCGGCGACCGCTGCCCGCCACAAGGCGATCTGGGGCCCGCTCGAGGTCGGGGGGGTCTCTCAGTTCCCGATCTACGAGCGGCTCGGTGTCCGCCTCTACGAGATGACGGTGAGGTGGGCGAGCGTGGCGCCGACTCAGCCCGCCGATCCCGCCAACCCCGCCGATCCCGCCTACCGGTGGCCCGCGGAGGTGGACCGGGCGGTTGCCGAGGGCCGCCGCCACGGGATCGAGGTCTCAGTCCTGCTGAGCGGTGCGCCCGCCTGGGCGAACGGCGGCCGCTCGAGCATCTGGGCCCCGCGGCGGCCGGGCGACTTCGCGCGCTTCGCCGCCGCCGCGTCTCGGCGGTACCCCGGCGTGCGCCACTGGATGATCTGGGGCGAGCCCTCCAAGGCGAGCCGCTTCCAGCCGCTCGTGGACGCGATGGGGCGGCGCCTGTCCGCCCGGCAGCGGCGCGGTCCGCGCCTCTACGCCCGCATCCTCGACGCCTCCTACGCCGCGCTCAAGCGAGTCGATCGGCGCAACCTCGTGATTGGCGGCAACAGCTGGACCGGTGGAGAGGTGCTCCCGCTCAACTTCATCCGGGCCATGCGGCTACCCGGCGGCCGGCGGCCGCGGATGGACTTCTACGGGCACAACCCCTTCGGCATCCGGATGCCGGCTCTTCGCGAGTCGCCGATGAGGTTCGGCTACGCGGACTTCTCGGACCTCGACACGCTCGCCCGCTGGCTCGACCGCTACGGGTACCGGGACCGGCGGGGTCGCCGGCTACGGCTCTTCCTGTCGGAGTTCACGATCCCCACCGACCACAGCAACCACGAGTTCAACTTCTGGGTCACGCGCCGGACGCAGGCCAAATGGCTTGCCGCAGCCCTTCGCATCGCGCGCCGCTGGAGCCGCATCTACACGCTCGGCTACCTCGGCCTTTACGACGATCCTCCCCGGCCGGATGGGCTCGAGGTGAACCGGGGACTGCTCACGCGCACAGGAATTCGGAAGCTTGCCTTCTACACCTTCCAGAAAGGTTGAATTCACCAATCAGGTGAGGTTGACATGTATGGGGCAGCGAGCTAGCGTCGCGGCAGTAGCTCAAGCGGTCGTACTGCTTAATCCCAGGGACAGGGCGGGAACGAGCTCCCGGTGCGGCCTGGACAAGGAGGGCACGTCTTGAGCAAGGGCAGGCAGTGGCTG
>JBKGUS010000210.1:0-2882 GCA_046462295.1 Thermoleophilaceae bacterium
CTACGCGGCGGCGAACCGCAGCGCGGCGGCGAGCGGCAACGCGGCGGCAGACCGCACCGCGAACGGCTCTGACCCGGCACGGCGGGCGTCCCGCCGCGCCGTGAGGACGCGCGTCGTCCGTACTCTCGCCCGGCTCGCCCAAGTGCGCGGGTGAGGTTCCCCTCGTCGCCGATCGACGGTGGTTCTCCTTCGCCGCCGATCGGCGGTGAGCTGTCCTTGATCGCCGATCGGCGGTGGGTTCGCCTCAGCCGCCGATCGGCGCCCGCGGGTTCGTGCCCCAGAAGATCTGGGTGCCGACCATCCCGACGAGGTGCACCAGCACCGTGTTCAGCACCATCGACTTCGCCGTCGCGGTTCCCACGCCGACGGGCCCTCCTCCGGCCGTGTAGCCGTAGTAGCACCCGACGAGCACGATCACCGTCGCCATCGTCATGCCCTTGATGAGGCTGTAGAGCAGGTCGGGTGGTGTTCTGGAACATCCAGAAGATCAGGAAGAACCCGCCGGAGCTGACCTCCCCGATCTGCTCGACCACTGCCAGGTACGACGCGAGGAACCCCGCCCCCACTGCCCGATGTACATGAACGGGAGCACCAACCAGGCGGCCAGCAGCCGCGTCGCGGACAGGAAGACGAGCGAGTTGATGCCGATCACCTCGAGCGCGTCGATCTCGTCCGAGATCCGCACCGCGCCGATCTCCGCCACCAGGCCGGTCCCGACCTTCGCCGACATCATGTAGCCGAACGCGTAGGGCATGATCTCGCGCAGGTCGCACCAGGCCGCGAACACGCCCGCGTTCGAAGGTGCCCCGACCGCACGGCTGAAGTAGGCCCCCTCGATCCCGCACTGCAGCCCGAGGATGAAGGCAAGGCCCCAGATCACCAGCGCCGAGCCGAGGATCAGGATGCCCGCCTGCCGCTGCGCCTCCCCGAGGAAGTGGAACACCCGTCCGGCGAGGACGTAGCCGACAACCCGCGCGCCGAACTTCGCGATGTCGCCGAACGCGGCGATCCACCCCCGGGCAGCCGTGCTCGAGCGGCTCGAAGAGCTCGGCCTGGAGGAGGCCGAGGTGGACGAGCGGGCGCCGCAACCGGCCCGTCGCACGACCCCGAGCCTGGCGGGCGCGCGGATCCGCTGGGTCGGCGCCTGAGCCCCGCGCGCCGGGTCGGCGCCTGAGCCTGCGCGCGCCGCGCCTTCGATCCCGTGCCAGCGGATCGCCGGCTCGGCGCCTGAGCTCAGGCGCGCTTGCGCCTTGGCTTCCGGAACGGCCCCGTGATCTCGTAGATCGCGCCCGGGCCCGGCGCCAGCTCGCTTCTCGAGAACGCTCGCTGCGACGCCACGTACATCCGCGTTCCGCTCGGGTCGAAGGTCACGCCGGTCAGCTCCGAGCCGCGGTGCTGCGCTCCCGTCACCGAGAGGAAGCGGGCCACCCTTCGGTCCGGAGTGATCACCCCCATGTCGATCTCCTCCGTCGCGATGTCCTCGCACACGAACACCTCGCCGGCCCGCGAGCCCGTCATCTGGTCGACCCGCAGCAACGGCGCGCTTCGTGAAGCCAGCCCGTCGTAGGCGACTCGGATTCGCTCGCGGCGAGTGTCGTAGGCGTGCACCCGGTGGTCGGCCGTGGTCGACACGTACAGGATCCCGGCGTCCAGCCACAGCCCCTCGCCGCGCTTGAAGCGCGTGCTCCCCTTCACCTGCCGCCGCGTCCGCTCCCGCGCGGCCCCGGAGTCGGGCACCTTCACCCAATCCACCCTCCCGCCGCGACGCACCCGTGCGATCTCGAGCACGCCGCGCGCGAGGCTCGGCCAGCGCGCCGGCGTGAACCTGTACAGGCCTCCGTCCACCAGATCCTCGGTCAGGTACACCCGCTTCCCGCGCGGATCCACGGCCGCCCCCTCGTGCTTGAAGAGCCCCATTGCGGGCCGCGGGACCGCCCGCCGCCGCCCCGTCGGATCGCATTCCCACACCCGGCCGTCCTCGACCTCCTCGCATGAGAGCCAGGTGCCCCACGGCGTGGCGCCGCCGGAGCAGTTCAGCATGGTGCCGGAGAGGATCCGGTACGCGTCGCGCACCGTGCCTTCCGGCCCGAAGCGAATCGCGGAAGCCCCGCCGTCCAGCGTCTCCGAGTTCGAGACGAGCACGTAACCGCCGTCGCCCATCGGGAAGCTCGCCATCCCGTCCGAGGCGAGGTGCCACTGGTAGCGCGTACCGGGCACCACCTCGCCCCCACGCGCCACGAGGCGCACGCGGAAGCCTTCGGGCAGCCGGAAGCCGAGCTCGTTCGGCGCGCGCAGCGGGCCATAGCCGCGGCCAGGCCGCAGCGGCCGGGACGCCGCCGCATCGAACAGGTCGTCCCAGGAGACGGCCCCGAGCGCCACGGCCGCGCCCCCGACCCCGACCCCGATGAACTCACGCCGGCGCATGCGAGCGCAGACTCTCGCTCCTCCGGCGGACGACGGTAAAGATCCTGCAAATACTGTGTTACTCGGCCGCTACCAACCTGTGCAGAGCTGACGGAATCAGGCCGCCAGCGGCACCTCGTAGCGGCGCCGGATGCCGTAGAGGGTGTCGCGCTCGGCCGCCGGCCGTCCCGCCGCGTGGGCGGCCGCGACGAGCTGCTCCGGCTCCAGCCGCACCCCGTGCTCGGAACCGGCCATCCGCGAGATCGACTCCTCCATCAGCGTCCCGCCGAGGTCGTTCACGCCCCAGCGTAGCGACTCGGTGGCGGCGTCGAGCCCCATCTTCACCCAGCTCGCCTGGAGGCTTGGGATCGTCTTGCCCAGAGCGAGCCGGAACGCGGCCGTGTGCTTCAGGTTGTCGTCGCGTGAGATCGGCTCGATCCCGTGCGTGCGTCCGAGCAGCGTGTGGAAGGGGATGAACG
>JBKGUS010000211.1:0-9834 GCA_046462295.1 Thermoleophilaceae bacterium
AGTTCCCCCAGCCCGAGCTGGGGCCGTGGGTGAAGGACTCGAAGACGGTCGGGGCCGACTGGCGGCCGCCCGTGCTCGAGGGCTGGGAACCACCCCTGCACTGATCCGATGCGCTCCGTGAAGCACCTCGTCATAGGGGCAGGCGTCCACGGACTCTCCACGGCCTGGCATCTCGCCGAGCAGGGCGAGGAGGTGCTGGTGGTGGACAAGACGGACATCGCCGCCGGCGCGTCGGGCATCGCCTGCGGGGTGGTCCGCAACAACTACTTCCAGCCGGCGATGCAGGACCTGATGGCCGCCTGCGTGGAGATCTGGGAGTCGGACCCCGAGACCTTCGCCTACCACGGGAGCGGTTACGTCGCGCTCGGGGACGGGGAGCAGGAGGGCGACCTCACGGCGGTGTTCGAGCGCCAGCAGCGAATCGGCTATCCCTCGGAGCTCGTTCTCGGCGAGGCGGAGGTGGCGGCGCACATGCGGTCGCTGTTCCCGGACTGGCGCGCGCCCGGGCTGTCGGTCTGCCTGCACGAGCACGCCGGGGGATTCGCGTTCAACCGCGACTCGATCCACGGCCTCGCCTCGAAGGCGCGCGCCGCGGGCGCGGGCATCGAGACCGGGGTGGAGGTGACCGGGTTCTCGTTCGACGGCTCGGGGGCCGTCACGCAGGTGGAGACGAGCGGCGGGCCGATCGGGGTCGAGCACGTGGTGGTGGCAGTCGGGCCGTGGGCAGCGCGGCTCTGGGAGCTGTTGGAGCTGCCGCACCGGCTCGAGGTGGCGGGCGAGGAACGCGAGATGTGGACGTACTGGTACCTGCAGGAGGGCGAGATCGCGGTGGACCCGTCGGTGTTCGTGACGGCCGACGGCTCGCTGCCGCCGGTGCTGCACGTGGACAGCCAGGCGCCGCTCCACGCGGACAGCGGCGAGCTCGTGACGGACGAGCAGTGGGGGATCTACGTCAAGCAGGACAAGCACTCGGTGCAGGGCGGGGCGTCGCCGCTACCGAAGGGGCACGAGTTCGAGCTGGATCCCTACCCGACCGGCACGGTCGAGCCCGGGTTTCCCGACCTGTGGTGCGCGGCGCTCTCGCACTGCATGGAGCGCTTCGAGGGGTCGCGACCGAAGTACCGCGACACCCGCTCGGGCGGGGTCGGGGCGTTCACGGCGGACAACTTCCCGGTGTTCGACCACATGCGGCCCAACGTGTTCGTGGTCGCCGATTCGAACCACGGGTACAAGATGATCGCCGTGGGGCGCGAGGTGGCCCGGGTGGTGCTGGGCGAGCACTCGTCGCTGCTGCACCCGTTCCGCTACGAGCGGTTCGCGACGGGGGACCTGCACCCCGTGTCGCACAGCCCGTATCCCTGGTCGTGATGCACGTCGTCGTAGGCGGCGGAGTGAACGGACTCTCGGTCGCCTGGGGCCTCGCGGAACGTGGCGCCGATGTGCTCGTGCTCGACAAGGGGCGCGTCGGGGGCGGCGCGTCGGGCATCGCCGGCGGCATCGTGCGCAACTACTACCGCGCCGAGCCGATCGCGGAGCTCGTTCGGATGTCGGTCGAGATGTTCGAGGAGGAGCCGGAGGCATACGGGTTCCGGCAGGTGGGATACCTGGCGGCGGTTCCGGCGGCGCAGGTGGACGACCTGGTGGCGATCCGAGCGCAGCACGAGCGCGTGGGCTACGACTCGGAGCTGGTGACGGGCTTCGAGGAGTGCCGCGAATATCTCACGTGGACCTGGCCCGACTGGGACGCGCCCGTGGAGGCGCTGCTGCACGAGCGCCGGAGCGGATGGGCGGACGCGATGCAGACCGTGCGGCGGCTCGCATCGCGTGCGCGGGCGGCCGGGGTCGAGATCCGGGAAGGCGTGGAGGTGACGGGGCTCGAGCGCGACGGGGACTCCGTCCGGGCCGTGGTCACCACTGCCGGACGAATCGAGTGCGAGACCCTCGTTCTCGCGCCCGGCCCCTGGGCGGCGCCGCTGCTCGCGATGCTGGGCGTAGACGCCGGGCTCCAGTACTTGAAGGCGCAGGAGGGAGAGTTCGCCCTGCCCGGCGCCGGGCTCTCGGGCCGCGCCGGCAGCGAAGCGCCGGTCGTGCACCTCGACCAGGCCGGGCCGCTCCGCTCCGACCGAGACGACAGAGTGATCGTGGACGGTCCGTGGGGGATCTACTTCCGAATGGGCCGCACCGGAACCGGAATCACGGGCGGAGGCCTGCCGGTACTGCTGGACGAGCCCGCCCTCGACCCCTACGGCCCGGGCGACAACCCGGCCCACGCCGCCGAGCCCGACTTCAAGGACTTCTTCACGAGCGGCCTGGCAACTGCGCTGCGACGCTTCCGCGGCCGCTCGGGCGACTGGCAGCTGAGCGCGGCGGGCGGAATAGTGGCCCACACACCCGACAACTACCCGGTCTGCGACTGGATCCTGGACAACACCTACGCAATCGTGGACTCGGGCCACGGCTTTAAGACGTTGGCGATCGGCCACCTGGCCGCCGGCGACATCACCGAGGGCCGCGAGCCCCTGCTGGAACCCTTCAGGCTTGACCGCTTCGAACGCGGCGCGCTGCACACGGCGTCAAGCGGCCCGTACCCCTGGACCTGAGGCGCGCAGCCGCCGACGGCTTCGGGCCCCAGCCCTCCGCTGCTCAGAGCCGGCCGCGGGGCGGCGCCTCGATGGCGGCGCTCGAATACACCGGGGGCCAGCCACCGGCCGCCCGGCGGACGCGAGAGCGCATCCTCGCGACGAGGTCCGGCCGGCCACCGGCGAGGTCGTGGCGCTCGCGGCGGTCGGCGGCGAGGTCGTATAGCCGGTCTTCGCTCCGGTCGTTTCGGACCATGTACGCCCAGCGGCCGTCGCGAACGTAGGAGTGGTTGCCGTAGCCGCCGACCGCATAGGGCCGCTCCTCGTCCGGCACGCCACCTTCGGCGATTGGCGACAGGTCGGCTCCTGTGAAGCTCGGTGGGCGGCGCACGCCGGCGAGGGAGGTGAGGGTCGGAGCGACGTCGTGTGTGGAGGCGAACCAGTCGCTCGCCGTGCCTGCCGCCCCGCCCGGCGCGCGCAGCAGCATTGGGACGTGGATCAGTTCGGGGTGCAGCAGGCTCGGGTTCTTCCCGGTCCAGTCGTGCTCACCGAGGAAGACCCCGTGGTCGCTGACCAGCATGATCGCCGTCGTGTCTTCGAGTCCGAGCTCCCATAAGCGATCCAGGAAGACGCCGAGCCAGCGGTCGGTCATGGTCACGCACGCCTTGTATGTCGTGCGTAGCCGGCGGATGTGACGCTCGCTGAGGTAGTTGGAGGCACGCGCGTACCGGATGTCCGCGATTTCGTAGCCGCGGTAGTCGGGATCTCCGTACATGTCGAGGTAGCGGCGCGGCGGCGTCCACGGCTCGTGCGGGTCGAAGCAGTCGACGACCATCGCGAAGCGGCCATGGCGCCTGGCGGTTGACAGCAGCTTGGCGGCGGCCCGGAAGACCCGCGAGGCGGGTTGCTCGAGCTCGTTGCTCCCTCGTCCGTTGTTGGCCAGGTACTGCCGGATCGAGTTCACGCGCGGCTCGCTGCGCAAAGATCCCGGCGGAAGAAGCCCCAGCGCAGCGGCGCGCGGCACGATCGCACGGTGGCGCCGTTCCCCTCGTTGGCCCTCGATTCGTACGAAGCGATCGGCCGTGCGTCTGAACGCCTCGAGGACACGCGTGTAGCCGAGGAACGGGTTGTCGGTGACGTACGAGGTCCACCAGCCGGCTCGCCCGAGCACCGTGATCAGCGTCTCGGCCCCCGGCCGGATCGGCTCCCATCCCGGGCGCTTGGCCATTCCCGCCCACGGCTGCCAGCCGCGGAACGGGT
Organism: Thermoleophilaceae bacterium; assembly: GCA_046462295.1. GTDB lineage: Bacteria > Actinomycetota > Thermoleophilia > Solirubrobacterales > Thermoleophilaceae > JACVRW01. The sequence goes on from JBKGUS010000211.1 coordinate 3,840, forward strand.
AGGCCGCCCGCCCACACAGGATGGAGCGCCGCGCCGGCATCGTCGGCATCGCCTCGGGGAAGACGTTCGTGAACCGCACGCTGTCCCGGGCGAGCGCGTCCAGGTTGGGAGTACGCATTGCGCGCGCGCCGTAGCAGCGCAGGTGATCGGCTCGCAGGCTGTCGATCACGATCAGGACCACGTTGCGCCGCTCGTTGGCGGCGAGCACCCGGCCGAGCGCCCCACACCCGACGGCTAGTCCCGCCCCTCCCATCAGCCCCGCTCCGGCGGCACCGACGAAGGCGCGCCGGCTCAACTCGGACATGGAGGATCTCTCGGCCGCCGTTCCACTGCCCTCGGAACTCGCGTGGCTACGCGGGGGTGCGCCGCTACCATCCTCGGCCGAGGCCGCGCGCGGTGGCCACCGACTCGCATGAAGACGCTCGCCACGCTTGCCTCTGCCGCTCTCTGTGCGGCTTTGCTGTTTGTACCGCGCATCGCCGGGCCCGCTTCTGCGTACCCCTCGGCGCCCGATGCGCGACCCAACGTTGTCGTCTTCATGACAGACGACCAGACGGCGCGGTCGGTGCAAGCGATGCCGCGGACCAGCGCCGTGATCGGTGGCGCGGGCACCACGTTCGCGAATTCGTTTGTGAGCAACCCGCGCTGCTGCCCTTCACGCGCGACCTTCCTGACCGGCCAGTACTCGCACAACAACGGCGTGCTCACCAACGGCCCGCCGATGGGCGGCTGGCAGCGGCTACGGAGGACCTCCAACTGGCTCCCGACATGGCTCAGCCGCGCCGGCTACGGCACGGCACATGTCGGCAAGTTCATGAACGGATATGGCCGCGACGATCCGGCCGAGGTGCCCCGCGGCTGGGATGAGTGGCACGCGATGATCGATCCGACGACCTATCGGTACTACGCGTACAAGTTCAACGAGAATGGCGCGGTCCGGATGTACGGCCGCGGCAGGGATCCGCAGTGGTACTCGACCGACTTCATCGCACGACGATCCGCCGAGCTGGCGGTGCGCCTGGCGGGGTCGACACAGCCGTTCTTCCTTTCGGTGGCGTTCCTCGCGCCGCATACCGGGAGCCCCCGCGAATCGGGCGACCCCGTCGGCATCGGCACGCCTGTGGTCGCACCGCGCCACCGCGGGGCGTTCGCCACGGCGCGACTGCCGCAGCCGGCGAGCTTTGACGAGGCCGACGTGTCCGACAAGCCCCTGTTCGTGAGGCGGCCGCAGATGCGGCTGCGAAAGGTCCGCGAGATCAGGGCCCTGTTCCGCCAGCAGCTCGAATCCCTCATCGCGGTGGACGAGGGTGTGGAGCAGGTCATCGACGCCCTCCGGAGCGCAGGCGAGCTTCACCGCACGGTGATCGTGTTCACCTCCGACAACGGCTACCTCGCCGGGGAGCATAGGCTCGCCCACGGCAAGGCGAGCGTCTACGAGCCCGCCATCCGTGTGCCGTTGATGATCCGCGGCCCCGGCGTGCCGCGCGCCGTGACGCGCCGTCAGCTGGTGGGCAACATGGACCTCGCTCCCACGATCCTCGACATCGCCGGGGCGGCGGCCGGCCGCCCGCAAGACGGACGCTCGCTGCTGCCGCTCGCACGCAACCCGAGGCGCGGGCTGCATCGCCCTCTCTTGTTCGAGGTCGCGAAACGGACCGGCATGCGAACCACAGCCATCCGAACACACCGGTGGCTCTACGCCGAGCACGCAGGGGGCGCCACGGAGCTCTATGACCTCTGGCGCGATCCCGACCAGCTGAACAGCCTGCATCGGGACTATGAGCTCGCGGGCGTGCGAGCCGCACTGGCGCGCCAGCTGGACGCGCTCCGGCGCTGCCGCGGGGCGCGTTGTCGCGGATCCATGCAGCCGCTGAGTTCTGATCGGGATTCGGTGGCTACCGGTTTTCGTCGTCGAAAGCGAGAGGCTCCTCGACGCTCGCGCTCGCGTTCTCAGTCCTCGGAACGCGACGGGTCGCCGACCGGCGCGCTTTTCCCCTCGCTGCCGGTGGCGATCTCGGCCAGACGCTGGTGGAGCCGCTCGCGAAGTTCGTCGGGGTCGTAGTCGCGCTGGGCCCGGCGCTTGCGGGCGACTATCACGCCGGTGGCGGCCACACCCGCCAGGCCGGCGGCTCCGATGAGCTTCCAGGGCACCCGCACGGTCCGTAGGTTACGGCTCGTGAACGAGGTGAGCCTGGCTCTCGACGACGCCCTCGCCACGGCGTCCACCGGCGACATCTGGCTGTTCCGCGGCCGGGCACTTGGCGACGTGGCCATCCGTACGGTCACCAACAGTCCGGTCAACCACGTCGGCATGGTCGTCGCCCTCGACGACCTGCCCCCGCTCCTCTGGCACGCAGAACTGGGGCGCTCGGTGCCCGACGTCTGGACCGGTGAGCGCCAGCGAGGCGTGCAACTCCACCTGCTTGGCGACGCCGTCAAGACCTGGACCGAGCGCTACCGGCAGCGGGCCTGGGTGCGCCAGCTCGAAGGCGCAATCGAGCGCCCCCACGAGGACCGGCTCATGGAGGTCATCGAGCGTTTCGACGGCCGACCGTTCCCCACCACGCCCGGGCTCGTCCGACAGTGGGCGACCGGCCGGCTCCGGCGCCGCTCGTCGTCGCTGGAGACGATCTACTGCGCCGAGCTCGTCGCCGCGACCTACCAGCACATGGGATTGCTCCCCAGCCGGCGGCCGGCGAGCTGGTACGACCCCGGACGCTTCTGGAGCGGCGACCGCATCGAGCTCGTCCCACCGTTCGCCCTCGGCGGCGAGATCGCGGTGCGCTGACGATGCGCGGCCCATGAGCGCATGGCGAGGGCAGCCCGCGAAGCCACCGGTAGCGGGCGGTGGTGGACCTCCATTTGGCAGACGGATCATCCCGGAGGCCCCGGCCGACTGCTCAGGCCGGCTGCGCCGCCGCCCGGCCCTGGTCCACCTCGACCATGTCCGCCGCCGCACCCTGCCGCCGCGACAGCGCCAGCGTCGGCAGCGCCAGCGCCGAGATCCCCGCGCTCATCAGGTACGACGGCGCGTACCCCCACACGTCCGCCGCCCGGCCCAGCAGCGGCTGGCTCCACACGCCGCCGGTCGAGCCCATCAGGGAGTCGAACGACAGGATCGTTGCGCGCTGGCGCGATGGGATCAGTCCGTTCAGGTAGGTCTGGCGGATCGGCATCGTCGCCGCGAACAGCAGTCCCCAGACGACGATCAGCGCCAGCACGCCCCAGAAGCTCTCCACGAGCCCGATCAGGGCGAGCGTGACGGTGCCGGCTCCGGCCGTCGCGATCAGCGCCGACGTGCGGCGCCGGAAGAGGCGCCGGATCCGCGACGCCGCCATCCCGCCGAGGATCTGGGCGCCGGCCACGATCGCCGCCACCAGCCCGGCGATCTGGTATGCCTCCGGATCGCCGTACAGCTCGAGCAGGTACGGCTGCAACGCGTAGAACACGTAGAAGCCCACGCCGCCCACGAACAGGCTCTCCACCATCAGCCATTTCACGGCGGGGACCCTCCAGCCGTGGTCGATCGAGGCAGACGCGATCTTTCGCATCTCCGCCAGCGGGCGGCCTCCCTTCGCCGGCGAGAAGCCCACGTCGTGCATCAGCCTGAAGGCGACCGCGAACATCACCGCCAGGATCGCCCCGCGCAGCACGAACGGCACCCCCAGGCTCGTCTGCTGGGCGATGAACCCTCCCGCCACCGACCCCGTCAGCATCGCCGCGCCGGACACCATCTGGCCCCGTCCGAAGACCGCCTCCAGCTCGCCCTTGAAGCCCGTCGCGCTCAGCGCGTCCACGAGCCACGCCTCGACGGCCCCCGAGAAGAACGTGAACCCCAGGCCCAGCAGCATCGACACCAGCGCCCACTGCCAGAACGGCACTCCCATCTGCCACAGCAGCACGTACAGCAGCGTCGACGCCGTCAGCGTCACCGTGCCCAGCAGGTACGAGGCGCGGCGCCCGACCGTGTCCGCGACGATCCCCGTCGGCACCTCGAACAGCACCATCCCGGCGGTGTAGAACGCGTTGGCCCCGAAGGCCTCGAGGTTCGACAGCCCGGCGTCAAGCAGGAAGATCGTGTTGATGCCCCAGATGAACGACGCCGCCAGGGTGTTCCCCAGCATCAGGAGCAGATAGGTGCGCTGGATTGAGCGGGCTGTCGGCACGTTCGACCTTTGTACGACGTTGGTCGAACCATAGCAAGAGGTTCGACGTCTGTCGAACTATGGCTTCCGGGTGATGTACCAATTGATTCAATCCGGACGCGGCGGTATATTCGCGCGGCCGACAACGACCAGGGCAGCACCGGGGGAGGTTGAGCCTTGATTTCAACGTTGATCGCTCAAGCTGGACAGTTCGTCCCTGAGCAGCTAACGACCAACTCGCTCGCGCAGAACATCGTCTACGCGTCGGGCACGCTGGGAGCACTGGTGATCCTGGCGGGCCTCTTGCTGGTCGACGTCGGCGGCGTACGCCGCGTCAACCTCTTCGACACCGTCATCCAGAAGCTGATCGCGTTCTTCATCGGCTTCGTCGTCTACTTCCTGATCGGCTTCGCGATCTGGAACTGGCAGTACTACGTGGCCTTCGAGATCGATCAGCCGTACTGGCAGGCGATCAAGGACTGGTGGCTCGGCGGCGCGCTGAGCGGCGCCCACGCGCAAGACGTCGATCCGGCGCAGGAGGTGATGGGGGCCAACCTCAACAACCAGCAGATCTTCATCTTCTTCCTGGCCTGCTTCGCCGGAATCATCAACGTGCTGATCGGCTTGGCGATCACCGAGAGGATCAAGGCGTCGGCGTACTTCGCCATCAGCGCGGTCGCCGCGGTCGTCTCCTCGCTGCTCAGCTGGCTGACCTGGGGCTCCACCGGCCCGCTGACGAACGAGGGCTACCACGACTTCTTCGGCGCCGGCTTCGTCTACGTGTTCGCGGGGGCGGTGGCGCTCGTCCTCGTGCGGAAGCTCGGGAAGCGCCCCGGCATGTACAGCCCGCACCGGCTCGTCGGCGACTACCGCTCGTACAACCTCGGTCTCACCACGATCGGACTCGTCCTGATCATCACCGGACTCCCGTTCGTGATCCTCTCCTGCGGCTTCTTCTTCCAGCCGGAGGGGGTGGAGGCCCTGTTCGTCGGCGTGAACATGTCCGACACGAGCATCGGCGTGGCGTTCAACAACCTCGGCCTCGCGTGGGCCGGCGGCGCGATCACGGGAGCAGTGATCGCCTACAAGACGAAGAAGTACATCTACACCCTGCTCGGACCATTCGCCGGGTACGTGGTCGGGTCGCCGGCGTTCGACATCTACGCGCCGTGGGAGATGTTCCTCGTCTCCGCGTCGGCGCCGCTCGTGGCGTACGCCGTCTACGAGTGGACGCAGAAGCGCGAGTTCGACGAGCACAAGCTCATCCCGCTCTTCCTCGGCGTCGGCTCGTACGGGATCCTGATGGCCGGCGTGCTCAACTGGGGCACCCCCGGTGGCGGGTACTTCGGGGTCACGGAGGGCGACTACGCCTTCCAGCACGCCGAGATCAACATCCTGTGGCAGGCGATCGGCCTCGCCGTGTGCATCGGCGCCGGGCTCCTGACCGGATGGATCATGAGCGCGATCCTCGAGCGCACGACGGGCCTCGGCGTCACCGAGGACGTCCAGGTGGCGGGCTACGACGTCACCTACTGGGACATCATCCACGACCCGACGCCTGCCCCACTGACGACCGCCAACGGCGAGCCGGCGACGGCGGTCACGGCGGGCGACGGCGAGCCCGCGGTCGCGGACGTGAGGACCACACCGCCAGGGCCCTGAGCTCTGCAAGGGGGCGGGCGCGGGCCCGCCCCCTTCATTTGGTGGACACGCGCTACCCTGCGCGATACAACTCGCTTGTACAAGTTTGTACGAACGAGCCTCGACGGAGGGAGAGAGCACCGTGGAGAAGACGTGGGGTGGCGAGCCGTTCTGGGGGCTGGGCTATGACTGGGACCCGGACTGGTTCC